>NZ_JBIUHC010000008.1:0-136919 GCF_044627735.1 Cupriavidus sp. CuC1
TTTACGAGTAAAGAAAAGTGACATCTCACACGTTCTAAAACGGCCAACCCCGTACAGCCGCGACAGCAGCTAGAAGCACCAAAACACGTCCAGCCCATCAACCATCAAAATCGCCCAGCCGCGCAAGCAGCCAGAAGCATCAAAACCCCGCCCTAAAGAGACACCCCCGCGTCTAGTCCTTCGCAACATCCACCACCAGTTTGCCCTTGGCCGTGCCGGTCTCGATCGCGCGATGCGCCTCGATGGCGTCTTCGAGCTGGAAGTGCCGCGGGTCGAGCCGCACGGAGAGCTTGCCCGCGTCGGCCAGCCGCGCTGCTTCGCGCAGGATCTCGCCGTGGTGCGCACGGCCCTTGCCGGTGAGCATGGGCATCAACGTGAACACGCCGGAGTACGTGGCCGCACGAAACGACAGCGGCGCCAGCGCATGCGTGCCCCAGCCAAGGCAGCTCACCACATGGCCGCCATAGGTGCGCGCGGCGAGGAACGAGCTGTCCAGCACCGCGCCGCCCACCGTATCGTAGACCACGTCGAAGCCCGCGCCCGCCGTGTATTGGTCGACATACTGCGCGACCGATGTCGTGGCGTGGTCGATGGCGGTGGCGCCGTAGCCCTCGATGATTGCCTTCTGCGCGGCCGAGCCCGTGGCGTAGACCTGCGCCCCGAGCGCGCGGGCGATCTGTACCGCGATATGCCCCACGCCGCCCGCGCCGCCATGCACCAGCACCTTCTGGCCAGGCTGCACGCGGGCCCGGTCGACCAGGCCTTCCCACGCGGTGATGAATACCAGCGGCAACGCGGCGGCTTCGCGCATCGACAGCGCGGCGGGCTTGTGCGCGAGCAGCTCGGCGTCGACCGCCGCGTACTGGGCGAGCGAGCCTTGCAGGCCGCCGACGCCTCCTGTCATGCCATAGACCTCGTCGCCGGGCGCGAAGGCCGTTACGCCCGCGCCCACGGCTTCGACCACGCCGGCCAGGTCCAGGCCCAGCACGGCGGGAAATGGGTGGCGGGCGTGCTCCGCGTGGCCGGCGCGGATCTTGGTGTCGAGCGGGTTGACGCCGCTGGCCAGGATGCGCACCAGCACCTGGCCGGGGCCGGCGTCTGGCTTGGGAAGCCGGGCGGCCGTGAACGGCGCGCCCGCGGATTCGACGACGAGGGCCTGCATGGTGGCTTGGGGCATGATGCGCTCCGGATAGTTGGCGATGGATTGGCGATGGAGTGGCGGTGGGTTGGTGTGGCCATTCTTGGCCATGCCGGCGTGTTCGTAAATCAACGCTTCTGTACTCTTGCCATGCAGTTTTGAATGGAGTGTTTCTCTCCATTTGCGCACGCCCAGGTAGAAGATGCTGCAGGCTCCAGATCAGCTCGATCCCCGCTTCCTGCTCGGCCGCGCCCTCAGGCGCGGGGATGCCGAACCCGGTCCGGATCTCGTCTGGCACCGGCAGGAAGATCCTGGTGCGCAGCTTGTTCAGGTACTTGTATGGGACCCGGGAGGTGTTGTAAGAGTGGTCTATAAGTAACTTTTATCTCGACGGAATTCGTTGGGCCGCGAATAAAGATTCTGCCGCGCGGCCAGTCCCCACAACGATTTTCACAATTCCAGGGTAAACACGTATCAAGTCGTCGACTTGAAAACGCCACCCCCCGTCCCTATAATTAGCACTCGCTGGGCATGAGTGCTAACAGACCTCTTCCAGCGTACTAATTCTGCTGGCCGTCAGTGCTGGCGGTCAATTTTTGTGAACCTAAAATCACTTTTTGTACCAAGGAGTCCGTATGAATCTGCGTCCTTTGCACGACCGCGTGATCGTGAAGCGTCTGGACAATGAAACCAAGACCGCTTCCGGCATCGTGATTCCCGACAACGCTGCCGAAAAGCCTGATCAAGGTGAAGTGCTCGCCGTGGGCCCCGGCAAGAAGGATGACAAGGGTGCTTCGATTGCGCTCGACGTCAAGGTGGGTGACCGCGTGCTGTTCGGCAAGTATGCCGGCCAGGCCGTGAAGGTGGATGGCCTGGAACTGCTGGTCATGCGCGAAGAAGACATCATGGCCGTGGTGAACAAGTAATCCACGCACCCCCTTTCGTACAGATTTAGGAGATTCAGAACATGGCAGCTAAAGACGTAGTATTCGGCGACGCCGCCCGTGCCAAGATGGTCGAAGGCGTGAACATTCTCGCCAACGCAGTCAAGGTTACCCTGGGCCCGAAGGGTCGCAACGTGGTGCTGGAGCGCAGCTTCGGCGGCCCGACCGTGACCAAGGACGGTGTGTCCGTGGCCAAGGAAATCGAGCTGAAGGACAAGCTGCAGAACATGGGCGCGCAAATGGTCAAGGAAGTGGCTTCCAAGACCAGCGACAACGCCGGTGACGGTACCACCACCGCAACCGTGCTGGCCCAGTCGATCGTGCGCGAAGGCATGAAGTACGTTGCCGCCGGCATGAACCCGATGGACCTGAAGCGCGGCATCGACAAGGCTGTGGTGAACGCGGTTGAAGAGCTGAAGAAGCTGACCAAGACCACCACCACCAGCAAGGAAATCGCCCAGGTTGGCTCGATCTCCGCCAACAGCGACGAAGTGATCGGCAAGCTGATCGCTGAAGCGATGGACAAGGTCGGCAAGGAAGGCGTGATCACCGTGGAAGACGGCAAGTCGCTGGCCGACGAGCTGGAAGTCGTGGAAGGCATGCAGTTCGACCGCGGCTACCTGTCGCCGTACTTCATCAACAACCCGGAAAAGCAGGTTGTTGCCCTGGAAAACCCGTTCGTCCTGCTGTTCGACAAGAAGATCTCGAACATCCGCGACCTGCTGCCGGTGCTGGAACAAGTGGCCAAGTCGGGCCGCCCGCTGCTGATCATCGCTGAAGACGTCGAGGGCGAAGCCCTGGCGACCCTGGTGGTGAACAACATCCGTGGCATCCTGAAGACCGCTGCTGTCAAGGCTCCGGGCTTCGGCGACCGCCGCAAGGCCATGCTGGAAGACATCGCCATCCTGACCGGCGGTGCAGTGATCGCTGAAGAAATCGGCCTGACGCTGGAAAAGGCAACCCTGCAAGAACTGGGTCAAGCCAAGCGCATCGAAATCGGCAAGGAAAACACCATCATCATCGACGGCGCCGGCGACGCGGGCTCGATCGAAGCACGCGTGAAGCAGATCCGTGCCCAGATCGAAGAAGCGACCTCGGACTACGACCGTGAAAAGCTGCAAGAACGCGTGGCCAAGCTGGCCGGCGGCGTTGCAGTGATCAAGGTTGGAGCCGCCACCGAAGTCGAAATGAAGGAAAAGAAGGCACGCGTGGAAGATGCACTGCACGCAACCCGTGCAGCCGTGGAAGAAGGCATTGTCCCCGGCGGCGGTGTGGCACTGCTGCGCGCTCGCGCTGCCATCGCTGGCCTGACCGGCGACAACGCTGACCAGAACGCGGGCATCAAGATCGTGCTGCGCGCCATGGAAGAGCCGCTGCGCCAGATCGTGCTGAACGCTGGCGAAGAAGCTTCGGTCGTCGTGGCCAAGGTCATCGATGGCAAGGGCAACTACGGCTATAACGCCGCCACCGGCGAGTACGGTGACCTGGTGGAAATGGGCGTGCTGGACCCGACCAAGGTGACCCGCACCGCGCTGCAGAACGCTGCTTCGGTCGCTTCGCTGATGCTGACCACCGACTGCGCAGTTGCTGAAACGCCGAAGGATGAATCGGCTCCGGCAATGCCGGGCGGCATGGGCGGCATGGGCGGCATGGACGGCATGATGTAAATCTGCCGGCCCGCCAAACGGCAGCCTGCTGTACCCGTAGTAGCAAAAACCCCCGCTGGCGCGAGCCGGCGGGGGTTTTTGTTTGTGGGGCGACGGTATGCGGGGCGATATGGGCGAGCTGCGCGCCGTCGCCGGAAAGCCTCAGATCTCCACCGTATAGCACCAGTCGAAGGCCGGGTTCTCCAGCTCGCCGGTCTTGCGGCGGATATAGCCGCGCGGGTTGCACACCACGCGCGCATCGTCGAGGCGGTAGTCGAAGCCCGTATGCGTATGGCCATGCACCCACAGGTCGGCCTGCGCGACCAGGTCCGGGCGGCGCGAGATAAAGCCGGCGGAGACCAGGTCGTGGGAGAAGCGCGGGTCGAGGCTGCCCAGATCCGGCGCATGGTGGGTGACCACCACCGTCTTGCCGGCAAAGGGCGTGGCGAGCTGCGCCGCGAGCCAGGCGCTGGCAGCCTGGTGCCGCGCCAGGGCATCGGCCACGGTGAAGCGGCGGTGCTGGCCGTTGCCATCGGCCACCTCGATCAGGCGGTGGTCGACCATCACGCCCGCGCAGGCCAGCATCGACTCCTCGCGCCGGCCGGCGCCGAACAACGCGTAGTCAGTCCACCAGGTGGTGCCGATCACGCGCACCGGCTCGCCCGCAAGATCATCGAAATAGGCAACGGCATCATTGAGCACCCGCACGTGCGGCGCCGCCTGGGAGGCTTGTGCCATGGCGGCGTCGACCGTTTCGAAGGCGCCCTCGTAGTACTCGTGATTGCCCGGCACATAGACTACCGGCCCCGAAAAGGTGCGCGCGGCCCAGTCGACGCCGGCGCGGCCGTTGGCGATATCGCCGGCCAGCACCACCAGGTCGGCGGGGCAGGCGGGGACTGACTCCGGTGCGTCGTGTTCGAGGTGCAGATCGCTGAGGATGCGGATTCTCATGCTGGCTCCATGCGGGTGTACGCTTGCGCGGGCGCGCACGTGCATGGATTCTTCAGAAAAGCGCCGGCCCGGTCAAGGCCGGCGTGGCCCTCAGAAGACGCCCGGTAAAACGCGGTAGTGAACCTTGCTCCGATAGGCCCGGTACTCGGGATCCTCCGACAGCAGCGCTTCCTCGCGGGCGATGCGGATCCCCTGCAGGACAAACTGCCCGGCGAACACCAGCACGTTCTGCAGCCCGAAGTTGGCCAGCAGGAAGCCGATGTCGGTGGCGAGGTAGCCCAGGTAGATCGGATGACGAACGAGCCGGTAGGCGCCACCCGACACGATTCCGCGGTTGGCCGGCAGGATGCCGAACGAATAGCGCAGCGAGGCCTTGGCGAAGATCTGCCAGGCCAGCCCGGCGATCTGCAGCCCGGCGCCGATCGCCTCCGGCACGATGCGCGTGCCGGGCGCAAGCTGGATGGCCATGAAGTAGTAGGTGCCCCCGAGTGAGCAGAGGACGGCGACGAAGCTCCAGTCGCGCCGCGCCGGCACCCGTACGATCAGTGACAGCCCGACCGTCAGGCATTCCGTCACGACGATCAGCAGCAGCGTGATGCGCGTCGGCTCGGCGAGCCAGTGCGTGATAGCCGCGTAGGCGAACAGGCCGAGGAGCAGGGCGGTGGCGATGCGCAGGCCCATCTCAACCGCGATCTCGCGGGGCCGCAGTGCCATGGGCGGGGGCGTCCCGGCGAACTCAGCGGAGTTGCTGTCGTACATGATTTCCCCCTGAAAAGGCACTACTTCTGGATCGTTATTGCAACGCGTTCATACCAGCCTGCGCTTTACCCGTTTGCCTGCCGCACCGTCGCCACCCGTGGCCCGTGGCCCGTGGCCCGTGTCCCGTGTCCCGCTCACTTGGAAATGCGCAGGATCTCCGAAGCCAGCTTGGAAAAACACGGTTTGAGGCCGCTGATGTTGGCGGCGTAGCAATAGACGCCGGACGGCTGGGCGCTGTTGTACAGAGGCGCATCCGGCGTGTTGGCCAGGTTCTTGAGCAGGTCGGCGTTGAAGCCGCCGTTGCCGTCCAGTCCCAGGGTGAAGATGTACACGCCGTTGCTGCGCAGGTAGGTGGCCATCTCCACCGGCACGTTGGTCGAGGCGTTGAAGATGTTCTGGGCGTTGAAGGTGGAGCCGACGACGTAGGGCACCGAAGTGGGCGTGATCGGGAACTCG
The DNA here is from genome assembly GCF_044627735.1 of Cupriavidus sp. CuC1. Classification (NCBI taxonomy): domain Bacteria; kingdom Pseudomonadati; phylum Pseudomonadota; class Betaproteobacteria; order Burkholderiales; family Burkholderiaceae; genus Cupriavidus; species Cupriavidus sp. CuC1. Next base: position 5,895 of record NZ_JBIUHC010000008.1, read on the forward strand.
TGGTCGGCCGCGTTGTGGGCGTTGTAGTACGCAGGCATCTGGGTCGGCGTGACCGTGGTGGTGGTGGAGGTGGAGGTGAAGATGCCGGGCGTCTTGCCGTCCCCCGAGCTGCCGCTGGTCTGCGTCGAGCTCGAGCTGAGATTCGCGCAGGCGCCGGTCATCTTGGTGTTTTGCTGGTTGATCTGGTAGAAGCCGCCAACGCTGGAGCTGGGCGAGCTGGTCGTGGCGCTGCCCGCGCAGAACGTGATGCCGTTGACCGTGCTGCTGGTGGTGTTGCTCGTGCTGCTGCTCTTGCAGGCCTTGCCCTTGCTGTTGCAGGTGGTCGTGGTGACGGTGGTGGTGGTGCTCGTGCTGGTGTCCATGCGGTAGCTGGCGGCCAGCGTATTTGGCTCGCCGTCTGAGAAAAGCACCACCACGCGCAGGCTCGACCGGTTGCTGGTCGCGATGCTGTTGAGCTGCGAGCGGGCCTGCCACAGCGCCTCCGCATAGTTGGTGTTGCCGCCGTTGGAGAGGTTGGTGATCGTGTTCTCCATGACCGTGCGGTTGAACCCGCGCTGCGTCGTGTTGATGTTGATATCCGAAACAGCCCCGGTTGAAAAATGCACCAGGCCCACGCGGTCCTCCGTGGGGCTGAACTGTTCGAGGAAGCTGTTGGCGTTCGCCCTGACCGTGCTCCATACGGGACCCATCGAACCCGATGAATCAATGATGAAGATCAGGTCAAGGTCCTTGCGGATGGACTGCGATGTCGCGGCCACGGCGATATTGTTGAAGCCGAGGATCTTCATCAGCGAAAGCGGCATCGTCGCCGTGGCGGAGACGCCGATGGTGATCGCCCCCAGCGTGGGCGTATCGAAGTTTACTGTCACCGGATTCAGCGAGGGCGTGGCGCGCAGGTAGCCCGTGGGATAGTTGGCGTAGAAGAAGCTGCTGGCGGCCTGGCGGGCATTTGCCGCCTGGTCGGCCTGTGTGGTGCCGTTGGTGACCGCCTTGGCCGCGGCGACCGCGGCGGAGTCCACGGCGGCATTCAGCTTGGCCTTGGTCACATAGGCCATGCCGGCATCCACGGCCAGCCCGACGACGCCCAGCAGCCCGATCATCAGCAGGCCCGCGATGATGGTGATCTGCCCCCGTTGCTTATCAGCGTGTTGCAGTTTCATGGCTGCTCCTTGGCGTTCCTTGTTTCAGAACGAGGTGACCGAGTACAGGTTGGGCCCGATGTTCGGCATTTTCAGCACGCCCATCGTCAGGCCCTTGAAGTACATGTCGAAGTTGTAGTAAGACTCGACGACGTAGACGATCTGGCCATCGCTCAGCAAGCCCGTCATGGCGTTCGCGGTGGGCGACGAGGTGCCGCCGGAAGGCAGGCCGGCGCAACTGCCGTCGCTCGCCCATGAGCCGCTGCCGCTGCCGCAGTTCCACACCAGGCTGCCCGGCACGGAGCCGCTTAGCGACCAGCCGCCCGTCCAGCGGTACTGTTCAAGCACGATGTTGCGCACCGTGCAGTTGCCGCCGGCGCAGTTCTCGGCGTCGCCCATGACCTTGGTGATGTAGATCATGCCGCGCTGGCTCATCTTCAGCGGCGGCGTGGTTTGCGCCAGCGCCACCATGATCTCCTGCGGCGTATAGGCCGCGCTGCGCGAGGCCAGGTTGGCGCCTTCGCGGGTCAGGTTGACCAGGATCAGGTTGGCCTGGATGGCCCGCGCGAAATCGATCACGGGCAGCGTCAGGAAGATGAAGATGGGCAGCAGGATGCCGAACTCGATCGCGGCGATGCCGCGCGCTGCCTGCCTGCGGCGCAGTGGACGGGTGCGTTTCATCAGAAGGCCTCGTTGCGCATGGTGGCGGCGACGCTGAAGTTGTACTTGCCGCCAGTGGACGTGAAGAAGGCCGCGACCATCGGCGTGAGCAAGGGCCAGGAGCAATTGACCTGGATCACCACAAGGTCGCCGGCGGCGCCGAACATGCTGCCGCCGCTGGCCTGGCTGGTGCCGTTGACCCAGGTGGTGACCGTCGCGTTCGACATGTCGTACACCCCCAGCGAGCTGTCGTGGATCTTCGTCAGTACGGCCACGTAGCGCTGCTGCGAACTGGTATGCGGATCGAGGTTGTCCTGTCCGGTGACCGCGTAGCGCGCGCCTTCGCGCACGGCGTGCTGCATGGTCAGGTTGGCCCACATCATCATGCCGAAGTCCGCGATCGAGAACAGCAGCAGGAAGAACACGGGGGCCACCAGCGCGAACTCGACCGCGCTGGCGCCGCGTTGCCGCCGGGAAGTCTTGGTGTCCAGGGTTTGCATGTCGTAGCCCCTTGTGGATTGCGACGGTACCGGTGCCAGTACCGGTGCCAGATACGCGGCCCGCTAGCTGGTGCCCATCATGAACGGCATCAGCGAGCGATAGAACTGGATGGCCGGCGAGCCAAGCAGCACCACGAACAACGACGGCAGGATGAAGAAGATCAGCGGGAACAGCAGTTTCACCGCGATCTTTGCCGCGCACTCCTCTGCGTACTGGCGGCGCTTGACGCGCAGCGTGTCCGCGTGCACCCGCAGCGAGTCCGACACGCTGGTGCCGAAACGGTCCGCCTGGATCAGCATGCTGACCAGCATGTCGACGTCTTCCACGCCCGTGCGCAGCGCCAGGTTGCGCAGCGCCTTCTCGCGTGACAGGCCGGCGCGCAGCTCCAGCACCAGCAGCTCAAGCTCCTCGCCCAGCGCGTTGCGGTTGGCGCGCAACTCCTCGACCACCTTGAGCAAGGCCGCGTCGAGCGCCAGGCCGGCTTCCACGCACACCGTGATCAGGTCGAGCGCATCTGGGAAGTTCTCGAAAATCTCCAGCTTGCGTTGACGGATGCGCCTGCGCAGCACCAGGTCCGGCAGGTAGAAGCCGGCGATCGCCACGCCCAGCAGCGCGGCGGGCAGCAGGCGTGGGCTGTCCTCGCTGATCACGCCGCCCGTCAGCACGAACAGCAGCAAGGGGAAGAGCAGGGCCAGCGCGGTCTTGGCGGCGAAGTAGACCGGCACCGCGGAGGGGCTGCGCCAGCCGGCGTTCATGAAGCGGGTGCGCAGGGCGGAGCCGTCCCAGCCGTCCTTGGGCAGGGACAGCTTGGCCAGCGGCTTGGACACCCGTTCCAGCTTGCGCATCCAGTCGGCCTGCAGCGCGGACGGGGTGGCATCGTCGGGGGCAGCGGCCCGGGTCACCTGCGTGATGCGCCGCTGCAGCGCATCGCTGCGCAGCAGCATCATGGCGGCCAGTGTGACTCCGAAGGCCAGCAAGAAGGTGAAGACCAGGAGGAGGATTTGCTCGAGTCTCATGATTGTGCTGGGCGGCGCCCATCCTTTCCTAAGTTGAACTTGTCCCTGCCTAGATATGGATACGCACTATCCTGCGCATCCACACCAGGCCAAGCACCATCAGCGCGATGGCATAGCCGACGATCCACGGCCCGCTGGGATCCGTCACCAGCGGCGTGAGGAAATCCGGGTTCAGGAAAAACATGGCGCCCGCCACGCCGAAGGGCATCAGCGCCAGGATCACGCCAGAGAGCCGTCCCTCGGCCGAGAGCACACGCACCTGGCCCAGCAGCTTCATGCGTTCGCGGATGATGTGGCTGACGTTGCCGAGGATCTCGGCCAGGTTGCCGCCGGATTCGCGCTGGATCATCACGGCGATCACCAGGTAGCGCAGGTCGGGCAGCGGCGCGCGGGTGGCCAGGTTGTTCAGCGCGTCGTGCATCGAGGCGCCGTAGTTGATTTCGTCGAAAGCCAGGCGGAACTCCGCGCCGAGCGGATCAGGCAATTCGTCGCCGGCCATGTCGAGCGCGCTGGAGAAGGAGTGCCCGGCGCGCAGCGCGCGGCTCATCATGTCGGCCCCTTCGGGCAGCTGCGCCTCGATCTGTTGCAGGCGGCGGCTGCGGCGTCGGTTGACGAACCACAGCGGCACCGGCAGCCAGCACAGGCCCGCGGCGGCGGCCGGCAACGCAGCCAGGTCCAGCAGCAGGCTGATCACGTAGAGTGCCGCCGCCGGCAGCAAGGTCAGGCCGAGAAAGGTCGACACGTTCCAGTAGAGGCCGGACTGCATCAGCAGGCGGTCCAGCGCCTGGACGCGCGGCGCCTTGCGCAGCAGGTTCGCGAAGAAGGCTGAGCCGCTCAGCTGGCGCTCCTTGATGATGGACGAGGTCTCGCCTTGCCAGGCCGTCTGCGCCACTGCGCGCAGGCGCCGTCCCAGGCGCCGCGCGCTGGCGCTGTGCTTGCGCTGCCACCACTGGTAGCCCACCACGATCAGCAGCACGATGGCGATGAAGAGCGAAAGGCCGAAGCCAGCGAGGGTCGTGTTCATGGCGTGGTCTCCTGCGCAGCGTGCGGGTGGGTCATACGTCGAAGCGCAGCGAGGGCTCGAACAGCCGGTCCGGCACGCTCAGGCCGAACGAATGCAACCGTTCGCAAAAGTGCGGCCGCACGCCGGTGGCGCAGAAGTGCCCCTTGACGCGGCCTTCCGCGTCCACGCCGGTGCGTTTGAAGGTAAAGATTTCCTGCATGTTGACCACATCGCTCTCCATGCCGGTGATCTCCTGCACGCTCATCAGCTTGCGCCGGCCGTCGGTCAGGCGCGACACCTGCAGGATCACGGTGATCGCCGAGGTGATCTGCTGGCGCATCGTCTTGGGCGGCAGCGCGAGGCCGGCCATGCTGACCATGTTCTCGAGCCGGGTCAGCGCGTCGCGCGGCGTATTGGCGTGGATGGTGGCGAGCGAGCCTTCGTGCCCGGTGTTCATCGCGTGCAGCATGTCGAGCGCTTCCGCGCCGCGCACTTCGCCGAGGATGATGCGGTCCGGGCGCATGCGCAGCGCGTTCTTGACCAGCGCGCGTTGCGTGATCTCGCCCCGGTCCTCGATGTTGGGCGGGCGCGTCTCCAGGCGCAGCACGTGGTCCTGCCGGAGCTGCAGTTCCGCCGCGTCCTCGATGGTGACGATGCGTTCGCTCGGCGGGATAAAGCCCGAGAGGATATTGAGCAGCGTGGTCTTGCCGCTGCCGGTGCCGCCCGAGATCAGGATGTTCAGCTTGGCCTTGACCATGGCCTCGATCAGCTGCGCCATCGGCGGCGTGAGCGTCTGCAGCTCCACCAGGTCCTTGACCATCAGCGGATTGACGGAGAAGCGCCGGATCGACAGCAGCGGGCCGTCCACTGCCGACGGCGGGATGATCGCATTCACGCGTGAGCCGTCGGGCAGCCGCGCATCCACCATCGGGCTCGATTCATCGATGCGCCGCCCTACGCGCGACACGATCTTGTCGATGATCTTCATCAGGTGGGCATCGTCGTTGAAGGTCACCCCCGTCAGTTCCAGCTTGCCGCGGCGCTCCACGTAGACCTGCTTGTACGTATTGACCAGGATGTCCGAGACGGTCGGGTCGCTCAGCAGGGGTTCGAGCGGGCCGAAGCCGAGCATCTCGTCGCGCACGTCCGACACCAGCCGCTTGCGCTCGGTTTCGTTGATGGGGATATTGCGTTCGTCGATGATGCGCTCGACCAGTAGCGCCAGCTCGCGCCGTACCTGCTCCGGCGAGAGGCGCTGCAGTTTCTCCAGTTCCACGCGTTCGATGATGGCTTCGTGGATCTCCGTCTTGAGCTGCTGGTAGGCCGCGTTCGCGGTGTTGCTGGCAGCGCCGATGCGCTCGGTGATGGTTTCGCCAGCCTTCTCGTAGAGTTGTTCACGCAATGACATGTCGGTTCTCCGCTGCGCGCCTGGCGCCTATGTGTTTGATCAGGGCTGGCTAGGCATGCTTCTCGATGCGCAGGCCGGTGCCGGACTGGCTGCCGCGATGTCCCAGCAGCTTTTGCAGCAACCCGTCCTCTTTCTTTGCCGCGCCGGGGTAGACGCTCTCGACCATCTGCACCAGCGCGCGCGAGATTGCGCTGCGCTCGGCCAGCTGCAGCACCGGTACGCCCTGGTTGCTGGCGTCGCGTGCCGGCTTGGGATCCGACGGCAGCATGTGCGCGACCTTTGCGCCCAGCGTCTCTTCAAGCGTGTGCAGGTCCACCGGCGCGTTCTTCTCAAACTGGTTGATCACCATGTGCAGGCGCTCGGTGGGATAGCCCAGCGAGTGGAAGATCTCCATCAGATGCCGCCCGGCGCGCAGGTAGGGCAGGGTGAGCTGCAGCACTGGATAGATCCTGTCGCTGTGGTCAAGCACCATGATCGAGGAAGGGTTGATGTCCTGGCCCACGTCAAAGATGATCACGTCGTATGCCGGGCGCACCAGGTCGAGGATGCTCTCGAGATGGGCTGCCTTGATATCCCCCGCCTTCACCGGGTCGCCGGCTCCGGCGATGACGTCGAAGTTGGGATGCGCATGCGTGATGCACGCGTCGAGCAAGGCCAGGTCCAGCCGGTCGACTTGCTGGCAGATGTCCGTGAGCGTGGCCGGCGGCGCCTTGTCCGTGACCAGAAAGGCGGCATCGCCGAACTGCTGGACCAGGTCCACCAGCAGGACACGCTTGCCGCGCGTGGCGGCAATGGCATAGCCGAGGTTGGCGGCGACGAAGGTGGTGCCGCTGCCGCCTTTGCAGGAGGTGAAGGTTAGCGTGCGGGCCTCGGCGTCGGCGCTGCCGTGCGGCTTGATCGCCAGGCGTTCCAACTCGTCGTTGAACTCGCGGGGGTCCAGCGGCCAGCGCAGCACGCTGCGCACGCCCATGCGCATGGCGCGCATCAGCAGCTCGGCGGTTGGCGAGGGCGTGACCAGGATGCAGGGCACGTCCCCCGGCTCCGGAAAGCGCTGGCGCAGGCGTTCCAGCACGTTGAGGCTGAAATCGTCCGCCTGCAGGATCAGGAAATCGGATGGGTGGATCAGTCCGGCCATGCCGAGCGCCCGCTCCGGATCGGTACAGACCAGTTGTACCTGCCGCTGCGTCGCGACCTGTCCGGCCATCGCGGACATTTGCCGGGCCCGCGTCTCGTCGGCCGAGACCAGAATTAGCTTTGCCATCTCGATATCTCCCAGTTTGCGGATCGGCCTCGCGGTCAGGGCGTGGAGCCCAAGGACGATGAGCTGCCCACCCCGACCGCGTAGGCGTTCCCGTCGCTCGGCGGGTTGCGGTACGATGAGTTGTAGCGGTCCAGGGCAAAGGTGGCGCTGCGCGCATCGACCCCGGTCACTGGGTCCGCGTTTGCCGATGCGTCAGGGTTGAGCGTCTGCATGGCACGCACGGTGCGCACGGCGTCGCCGAAGTGGGCGTCGTACACCGGCGTGGTGGTCATGCAGCCGGCCACGCCGGCCGCCGCGCATGCCGCCGCGGCAGTGACGGCAAGCCGGGAGAGTCGGGCAGGTAGGTTGTGGAAGTTCATGATGTTCCCCTGTTCTTTGCGTTCCGTTGGCATCGGGCTCATTGCGTTGAGTCCATGCTCGACGCCGGCGCCGCGGGCGAGCCAGGCAAGGTAGCGTCGGCGGTGGTTTGCGCTGCCATGGCGCCGGCGGTGGATGCCGGCATGAGCGCGCCAGCGCTGGCCGTGTCGCGCGCGCCGCTCGCGGGCGAGGTGCTGGTGGTGGGCGCGGCCGGTGCCGGTGCCATGGGTGCGGGAGGGGCGCCAACGGGGGCCGGCGGCATGGCAGGCGGCGCGGTGACCGCGGGATGGCCTTCCATGTTGCCGTTGATGAAGACCTCGCCCGGGGTCGGCGCGCCGAAGGAGTCCGTGGGCATCGGATAGTTGGCCGGCAGCGGCTTGACCAGCCGGGGCGTGACCACGAACAGCAGTTCGCTCTTGTCCTGCTGGAAGTTGGTGCTGCGGAACAGGTTGCCCAGCACGGGCAGCTCGCCCGCGCCCGGCAGTGCCTTCAGGCTTCCCGTGACGTTGCTCTTGATCAGTCCGCCGATGGCAAAGCTCTGGCCATCCATCACCTGCAGCGTGGTGGAGGCGCGGCGGGTCGTGATCAGCGGCAGGATGGTGGTGCCACTGAGATTTGGCGCGCTGAGCGCTACGCCGGTCGGCGAGAGCTCGGAGACCTCGGGCGCCACCTTCAGGTTGATCCGGCCGTTGGCCAGCACGGTCGGCGTGAAGCGCAGGCCGACGCCGAAGGTTTCCTCCTGCAGCGTGATGGTCGTGCCGCCGGCGCTGGAGGCTTGCGGCACCGGGATGAATACTTTGCCGCCCGCGAGGAAGCTGGCTTCCTGGCCGCTGATGGCCATCAGGTTGGGCTCGGCCAGCACCTTGACCAGGCTGTCGCCTTTCTGCGCATCCACGTGGAAGTTGAAGGGCAGGTTGTTGGACTTCATCCCGGAGATCACGCCGGCGCCGCCCGAGAGGAAGTTGGCAAGCAGCCCAAAGCTCCAGCTGCCGAAGGCGCCGTTCAGGTTGGCCGAGGCGCCGAGCTGGTCGATCAGCGTCTTCGATACTTCCGCCACCTTGACTTCCAGCATCACCTGCTGCGGCGAGTCCACCGTCATCATGTTGATGATGCGCGGGCTGCGCAGCGGCTGCGCGCCGTTGCCGCCGGCGGGCGCGCCGAGCATGCCCAGCCCGCCCATGCTGTTGCCGGCCATGGCGAGCATCGGGTTTGCCACGGGGACGCCGATCTGCTGCTGCGGCGCCTGTAGCGGGCTGCGGGTTTGCCGCACGACGAAGGCGTTGGCGATGTCGATGACCATCTGCGCGACGGTGGAGTCGGGCACGTTGCCGCTGAGCACCAGGCTGTCCGCGGCAGAGGCAACGCGCACCTGGCGGGCCTGGGGCAGCAGTTCGTGCAGGGTCGACTGCAAGCCGCCCGGGTCGGCGCCGACGGTCACGTCGATGACCGAGCAACTGCCGCTCTTGCCCTGCACGATCATGTTTGTCGTTCCGACATCCAGGCCGAGCAGGTAGAGGGTCTGCGGCGACACCAGCATGGCCTGCACCACGCTGGGGTTGCCCAGCGTGCGCGTGCGCACCGCTTCCGGCAGCGAGATCATCCGCGACTTGCCAACCGGCACCTGCACCTGCTGCGGCTCGCGCGCGGCGCTGGTGCAGTTCGGCCCGCGGCTGATGCCCGCGTCGGGGGGCGGCGGCGGCACGCTGGCCGCGCCGATGGTGAGCTGGATCGGGCCGGCGGCGGCCAGTTTCATCGCCTGTTGGGTGCCCGGCGCGGTTTGCGCGGCAGCCGCGGCATCGGCGGCTTGCGCCTGTTCGCTGGCCAGCCAGACGCTGGTCAACGACAGCACGGCCAGCGCGGTGAGGCTCCGCCTTGTGGGGCCGCTGCGCGGCGCGCTGGCGCGCGGGCTGCCCTCCTGGTGGTGGTCTCGGTCCATTTGAATTCCCCCCGGTTGTTGACCCCATCGGCTGGGGCCGGCATTTGGCAATGTCAACGTCTGTGCGTTAGAAGCATTCTTGGTTTTGCTGCATGCCGCTGATCACGCCTACGCAGTTGGTGGCGATCTTCTTTTCTGCGAGGCGATGCACGACCTGGACGGCCTTGACCACCACCGGCGCGGCCACCGCGGCCTTGAGCACCGGCTCGTTGAGCAGGCTGCGCTTGGTGGCGCCGGCGGTGTCCACGGGATGCGGGTCGATCTGGTTGCGCAACACCAGCGAGAGCGTGCCCACGCTGCGCGCCAGGTCGAGCTTTTCCGCTTCCTCGGGCGAGACTTCGAGCGTCACGGCGTTCACCACCTTGGGTTTGGTCTCGTCGCGATTGACCTCTTGCGCGATGGCCAGCACCAGGATCTTCTCCAGCACGATCTTCGAGATCGACTGTTCGTTCTGCGTGGTGTTCTCGCCCTTGGTAGTGTCCTTCTGGGTGTTCACGATGATGTCGACGAAGCTGCCCGGCAGCGCGAAACCCGCCACGCCCACCACGTCGTTTACGCGCACCGTGATGGCACGCTTGCCGTCGGCAATCACCGCGGAGAGTCCGCCGCGGGTGCCAATGGGCGTGAGCTTGGATTCCAGGATGGGCTCGCCGCGCATGACGCTGGACTTGGTCACCCGTCCGTCGATCAGTTTCTGGTCGGTCAGCGCGCCCGGCGGCAGGCTGTCGCGCGGCCAGTCGACGGCCTTGACGAATTCAGGCGCGAGCCGCTGCCCCAGGTTGATGTCGGTCGCGGCCACCACCACCTTGGTCACGCTGCCCGAGCTTTGCTGCATCATCCAGCGCGAGGCCAGGACAACGGCTGCCAGGCCGGCCAGGGCCGCCACCAGCAGCATCACGATTGCGCGTACATTTCTCATTTGATGGTCCTCCCCAGTTTGAATCCCGGCGTCGGCGCGCCGCCTGGCGATGCGCGAGCGCGTCCCTTGGCCGTCACGCCAAACTCCATGTCATCGGTGCCGCGTGGCGGCGTTCAGTTGCAGGCGGAGATGCGGCGTCCCTGGCCGTGCGCGCTCCGGCTGCCGCGCAGCAGCGCGGCACGCGTTCGCCGGTGTGCAAGCCAGTGGCGGCAGATGCCGGTGTTGTCGCGCCGGCGCTGGTGCGACGGTGCGGATGTGGGTGGGGCTGTGCCCAGGTGCTCGCGCATGATGGTTCTCTCCCTTTTTTCAGCCCACTGGCGGGGCTTTGTACCGATGTCCGTCGCGTAGCGCTGCGTACTTCAGAGCGTGCCTGCCATGACCAGCAGGACGCCGCCTGCCATCGCGACGGCGTAGGGCAGGCGTGCGGTTGTTTCCATCTGGTCGTTGCCCGTCGCAGTGGCGCGCCAGCCAAACGGCAGCCACAGCAGCCGCGCGGACAGGCTCGCCAGGGTCTGGCGCGCGTGTTTGCGTGTCAGCATGATGGTCACCGCCATCACGCCGCCAAGCAGGAAGCTGGCGACCACGATATGCAGTGCGGCTTGCACGCCCACGAAGGCGCCGATGCTTGCCATCAGCTTGGCGTCTCCGGCGCCCAGCGCGCCGATCAGGTAGAGCACGAGGAACGGTGCCAGGCCGGCCGCCGCCCCGGTTAGCCACGCCCAGCTGCCTGCGCTGATGCCGTGGCCGAAGACCTGCACGAGCCATGCTGCCTGCAAGCCTGCCAGCACCAGCCAGTTCGGAATACGGTGGCTGCGCAGATCGCTGATCGCGGCAATGCCGAGCATGGCGAGCAGCAGTCCGTTGGCGGTGAGGTCGAGTGCGCGCATGGCATGCCTCCGTGGGCAGGCGTTCTTGTTACGGGTGTTGGCTCTTGCGTGTTCGCTACGGCCCTGCCAGCGGCAGAGGCTGGCAGGGCCGTGCGTGCCGCATCAGGCCGCGGCGGTGAGAGCGGTCTGGATGTTGGTCCAGATGGTCGTCACGGCAGTCTTGATCAGCGGTCCGGCTGTCACCATGCAGAGCGCCACGAACGCAAGCAGCAGTGCGTATTCGATCCCGGCGGCCCCGTCCTCTTCACGTGCAAAACGCTTGATGCCTTCGAACATGGTGTTCATGTCCTTCTCCTTCACGTCATGGTTTAAAGGGAAAAAGCGCCCGCTGAAGTTCGGGCACAAGATTCGGCTGGGGACGCCAGCCATGGCCAAGATGGGGGATGTCACGATGACGCGGTGCACGCTAGCGCTACAGCGATGCAGACATCGCTGTCCCCCCGGTGCGCAACACGACAAGGTGGGCCTCCCAGCTCCACCATTTTCCAGGGGGTCATCCGGCTGGCTTGCCAACCGGCTGGCCCTCACCTGGCGCGTTGCCGCTGATGCGGCTTATGGCGCCTGGGTAGGTGCCGCGGGCCGATTCTTTTCCTCCCTCAGGAATCGGTCCCGCGCCTGAAAGTGCTACAAGACTGCTTTGTGATCGCTGCACCGGCGCGTTGATGATCACCGTGTGCGGCGTGGGCCATGGATTCTCAAAATTGCGCTGGCCCGGCGCTCAACCTCCCCGCGAAGCGAGCCCTGTCACGGCCGCCGCTTCACCCCCCGTCAAGTCTGTTGTCGTGATGTCTGTGCTAGTGGTTCTGAAACCCCTTGGCTCCGGCATCCTTGGCGACCCATTTTTGTGTTTCGGTCGCTCTGCTCTTTGTAACGAGGATAAGAGCGACGAACGTGCCAGAGGTGCTAAGTCTTTGATTTAATGCGTGATGTTTTTTTGGGCACTTGTTACACGCGGCGTTTCTTGTAACAAGATGTTTCCTTGTTGTTACTGCTTGCCAGCTGTTTGCTTGCGCCGCAACATGGCTCGGAACGCAAGGAGTGATGCGTTCCGTGCCTGTCTGTGCCGCCAAGTGCATAAAGGGGCACCTAAGAGGCTCTTTGCGGGCCCCTCCCGGATCCGGCGCCAGCGGTCTTGCGATCGCGTATCCGGGTGGTGGAGCAGTCGCCGCACGACCGTGCGAATGGTTGCAGTGGTGATACTCCCCAGCACGAACGAGTTATCCCCCCCAGTGCACGCGGACATTGCGACAGGTGCCGCGACAGGGTGAGGAGTGCGCCAGAACCGTACTCCGGCGACAAAAGATGTAGCCGGACAGGAGGACGAATGTTGGCTGGCTCACATTGGCCCGGGCGCTTCCTCGCCTTGTTGGATGAGGTGGGAACTTCCTGCACTGCCCGGCGGATACGATCGATTTGGTTGCATTCCTGATACATTGCTGGCCGCCATGCCGGGATAAGAGATATCGTCACGCGGCGTGCGGGCACCGCGGTTAGCCGACGCATCGCTAATTTGCACAATTCACGGGGAGAAAACAGGATGCAGCTAGACAACAATGCGTTCCACGCGACGGCATACGAGCAGCCGGCCGCGACGGTGCGTCCTCTGCGGTTCGAGTTCATCGGCTCGGGCTCCGAGTTTTTCCGCATCTGGATCGTCAATACCTTGCTGACCATTGTCACGCTGGGCATCTACTCGGCCTGGGCCAAGGTCCGCACGATGCAGTACTTCTACCGCAACACGCGGCTGGACGGCGCGAGCTTCGATTACCACGGCCGTGCCTCCGCCATCCTCAAGGGCCGCGCCATCGTGTTTGGCCTGGCGATGGTGTTCCAGCTTGCCAGCCATATCTCCCTGTTCCTGGCATTGGCGCTGGGCCTGGCGCTGACGGTGGTGTTTCCGCTGCTGCTGGTGCGTTCCCTGCGCTTTCGCATGGCGAACTCCAGCTACCGCGGCCTGCGCTTTGCCTTCACCGGGGGCGATGCCCAGGCCTACAAGGTGTTCCTGCTCTGGCCCGTGCTCACGGTGCTCAGCTTCTATGCGCTGGCGCCGCTGGCGCATCAGCGCTTCAAGCAATACCAGCATGACAACACCCGCTTCGGCACCGCGCCCTTCGGCATCAGCGCGAGCGCGGGCGGCTTCTATGGCGTCTACCTGCGCGCGTTCGGCATGATGGTGGCGGTCGTGGTGGGGATGAGCATCGCCGGCGGCATGCTGGGCAAGGGCATCGGTGCCGCGGTTGGCGCGGGCCTTGGGTCTGGCATTGGCGCGCCGGTCGTGGCCGGGGTCATGGCCGTCATCGGCTTCTTTGTGGCGATGATGGCCGTCGGCCCCTTCTTCATGGCGCGGCTGCAGAACCTGGTGTGGAACCACACCACGCTGGCGCCGCACGCGTTTCGCAGCGAGGTTGGCGCGGGCCGCTTGTTCTTTATCTTCGCCACCAACGTGATCGCCAACGCGCTGACGCTGGGCCTGTTCCTGCCGTTCGCGCGGGTGCGTTCGATGCGCTACCGTATCGAGAGCATGACCATGCTCGCTGCGGCGCCGCTGGACGCCTTCGTGGCTGGCGAGACGCAGCAGGTGGGCGCGCTGGGCGACGCCGCTGTGGACTGGTACGACATCGATATTGCGTTGTGACCGCGCTCTGACCACCCCCATCGCTGTGCCAACTTTGCTCACTTCGATTCCAAGGCCCTGATGCAGGATTTCCACGACGCCACGGCCACCGCCCCGGTAGCCGCCACTTACTTCGACGGCCGCTCGTCGCGCGCCCATCGGGTGAGGCTGTCCATCGAAGGGCGCGACGCGGTGCTGCGCGAAGCCGATGGCACGGTGCTGCGCCGCGCGCCGCTGGCCGCGCTGCGCGTCTCCGAGCGGGTCAAGCGTGCGCCGCGCCTGGTGACGTTTGCCGACGGCGCCTTCTGCGAGGTCACCGATCACGCCGGCTTTGCCGCGCTGCTAGGCGCCAGCGGCCACCGCGAAAGCTGGGTGGTGCGTGCGCAGAACAGCTGGCGGCTGGCGCTGCTGTCCGTGCTGGGCCTGGCCGCGGCGCTGTTGCTGGGATATTTCTACGGATTGCCCTGGGGCGCCGGCGTGGTGGCGCGCAGCGTGCCGCCGGCGCTGGAAGCCCGGCTCGGCGAGGCCACGCTCGCCAGCATCGATCATGGCCTGCTCATGCCTTCGGCCCTGCCGCAGGCGCAGCAGCAACGGATTCGCGCCGACTTCGCCGCGCTCGTGCGTCCGGCCGATCCGGGCCACGAGTACAAGATCCTGTTCCGCCACGGCGGCCGGCTCGGGGCCAATGCGCTGGCGCTGCCGGGTGGCACCATCGTGGTGACCGATGAGCTCGTCAAGCTGACCGGCGTGGGTCCGGGCCTCATGGGCGTGCTCGCCCACGAGGCCGGGCACGTGGCCGAGCGCCATGGGCTGCGGCAGATCCTCCAGGCCTCGGCGGTGGGCGCGCTGGCGGCATATTTCTTTGGCGACTATTCCACGGTGCTGGCGGGCGTGCCCGCCGCGATCCTGACGCTGCGCTACTCGCGCGACCATGAGCGCGCGGCGGACGCGTATGCGGTGGAGGTCATGCAGCGCAACCACTTGCCGGTGTCGGCGTTTGCCGACGTCTTGCAGGCGCTGGAGGACGCCCACACCCGGCAGGCGGAAGTCCAGGCGGCCAAGGCCGAGGGCGGGAGCGAGGCCAGCGCGCCAGTCGCCTCCGGCGAGCGCGAAACCAAGCGGGAGCGCCGCAGCCGGCGGGCCGCGGAGGATGGCGGCAACAACGGGGATAACGACGAGGGCGACAGCTTCTTCTCTACCCATCCTCTCACGCGCGAGCGCATCGAGGCGCTGCGGGCGGCTGGCCGCTGAGCCTCAGTTGCCTGGCTGCGGCGCATCAATTGGCGCGTTCGGGGCTACGGCCGCCACCTGGCCTTGCAGCCAGCTATGGAACCGCAGGATGGCCTTCTCGCGCGGGTTGCCTTCTCGCCAGGTGACCCAGTAGTGCAGGCTGGACGGGATGCGCGTGGTGCCGATCTGCACCAGTTCGCCGCTGGCAAGGTAGTCGCTGGCGAGTTGCAGGCGCGCGGTGGCCACGCCAAGCCCCGCCACCGCCGATTGCAGCATCATGCCCGCGTCCTGGAAGATCGGCCCGCGCTCGGGCTCCGTGCCGGGCAGGCCGGCGCTTTCCAGCCAGTCGCGCCACGGCCGCAGCGCGAAGCGCAGCATCGGCAGGCGCGGCAGGTCGGCCAGCTTGAAGCCGGGGTAGCGTGCCAGCAGCGCCGGGCTGGCGACCGCAATCACATGGTCCTCGATCAGGTTGTGGCAGGCAAAGCCGGGCAGGTCCACGCGCTGGTGCCAGATGCCCACATCCACCGAGTACGGATCGGGCGGCGTGATCTCGGCGTGCAGCCGCAGGTGCAGGTCCAGTCCCGGCAGGGCCTCGTGCAGGCCCGGCAGGCGGCGGATGAGCCACGCGTTGGCCAGGTCGGCCATGACGCTCACCTCCAGCCGCACCACCTGCGGGGCGCCACCGTTGCTGGCCTCGCGCAGGCCGTCTTCCAGTTCCGCCAGGCCGTCGCGAATCCGCTCGGCCAGCCGCGCGCCCACATTGGTGGGGATCATCAGGTGGCCGGTGCGCTGGAACAGCTTGGTGCCCAGCTTGTCTTCCAGCGCGCGCAGATGGTGGCTGATGGCGCTGTGGGTCAGCGCCAGTTCTTCCGCGGCGCGGGAGAAGCTGCGGTGTCGGGCAGCGGCCTCGAGCGCCCGCAGCGCCTGCAGCGCGGGCAGGTGCGGCGCGCGCTGCGCGCGCAGGGGCTCGGGCGGCGGGGCGGGTTCAGCCGGCTTGGCGGGCAAGCTGGACTGGCCGGCCAGGCCGGGCTTAGAGGTTTTAGGATGTCGGGAGGTCATTGCCGTCAAATTCTACTCACAATTGCGGCGGGTATCTTTCGTTGGTGTTGCGCGCGGCGACTGACGACAATGCAGACATGACTTCTGCCAATGTATCCACCCCCACCCCTGCCGCTGCCGCGCCTTCTCCTGCCTCACGGGCTGGCGATCCCGCGCTGGCCGCTGCGCGCTGGCGCGTGCTTTGCATCTTTTCGCTAGGTTTCCTGGTCTCCTATATCTTCCGGGGCATCAACCTGGGCTTCGCGCCGCATCTGATCCGCGAGATGGGGCTGGGCGCTGCCGACCTGGGGCTGCTGACCAGCTTCTACTTCCTGGGGTTTGCCTGTGCCCAGTTGCCGGCGGGGCTGATGCTCGACCGCTTTGGCCCGCGCCGCACCGAGGCCGCGTTGCTGCTGGTGGCGGTGGCTGGCGCGCTGGTGTTCGCCTCGGCGACCAGCATGGCCGCGCTGGCGGCAGGGCGCCTGATGATCGGCGTGGGCGTGTCGGTTTGCCTGGGGGCCGCCATCCAGGCCTTGTCGATCTGGTTCCCGCTGTCGCGCATGCCCTTGCTCAACGGGGTGGTGATGGCGATCGGCGGGCTGGGTGCAGTCGTGGTGGGCGCGCCGCTGGGCTGGCTGCTGTCGTGGACCGACTGGCGTACCGTCAGCTACGGGCTGGCCGGGTTGACGCTGGCCATGGCTGCGCTGCTGTGGCTCGGTGCGCCCGAGACCAGCCGCGCTGGCAAGCAGCGCCTTGCCGAGCAGTTACGCGGCACCTGGCAGGTCTTGCGCAATGAGCGCTTCCTGCGCGTGGTGCCGCTGGCACTGCTGAACCAAGGCGTGTTCCTGGCGGTGCAGACGCTGTGGGTCGGTGCCTTCCTGCGCGACGTGGCCGGATACTCGCCGGAGCAGGGCGCTCGCCTGGTGTCGGTGATCGGCTTTGCCATGATGGGCGGTTGCGTTTGCGCCGGCTGGGCCGCGCGCCACCTGGAGCGTGCCGGCGTGAGCCTTTACACCTTCGCGGGCGTTGGCATGAGCGGGTTCATCGTGATCCAGTGCGTGATCATGGCGGGTGTGCCGCTGCCGCCGGCCTTGCTGTGGGCGGCCTATGGGGTGTTCGGCTCCAGCGGCATCCTGGCCTATGCGGTGCTGGCGCGCAGCTTCCCCGACGCGTTGATCGGGCGCGCCACCACGGCGCTGACCTTGACGGTGTTCCTGTCCACCTTTGCCTGCCAGGTCGGCATCGGGCTGCTGCTGGACCTCTGGGCCGCCGATGCAGGCCGCTACCCGAAGGCGGCGCACCTGACAGTGTGGGGCGGGCTGGTCGCGCTGCAGGTGCTGGCCGCGCTGTGGTACATGCTGGGGGCGCGTCGCGGCAGCAGCGCTACAGCATGACCGGCCGGTCGTCGAGCTCGTTCGGATTGGGCCGGTCGCCGGCGGGGAAGTGGGCGGCGAGCTGATGGTGGATTTTTTCCACCGCCGCCAGCACGGGCTTGACCGATAGCTCCCGCGCCAGCCCGCTCGCCAGCTCGTTGCAGATCGCCCGCCAGGTTTCCGGGCCGACGCGCGCGTCGATGCCGCGGTCGGCCAGCAGCTCCACCGCGTGATCGGCCAGGTTGATGTACAGCAGCACCCCGGTGTGGCCTTCGGTGTTCCATACCTCCAGCGCGCCGAACAAGGCGCGGGCACGCTCGCGCGGGGTGGTGCCCGAGAAGGCCAGCGCCACGGGCAGGCTGGATTCGATCACTACCCGGATTTCGCCGTGATGACGCTGCTCGCCGGCGCGCACCGCCTGCTGCAGTTGCTGCTGGGCGTCGGCGGGGAAGTGCTTGCTGGCGGCACCGGGGCGCGTGCCAAGATGGCGCAGGGCGCGTTTGAAGTGTGGCATGTGTCGTTACCAGTTGCCGGAGGCGCCGCCTCCGTCGAAGCCGCCACCGCCACCACCACCGAAGCCGCCACCGCCACCGCCACCGCCACCGCCTCCTCCGAAGCCACCGCCGCCGCCGCGTCCCCAGCCGCCACCCCCGAGACCGCCAAGGGTGCCGCCGAGTCCGCCGGCAGCCGCGTCCCAGCCACGCCCGCGCGTCACGATCCGCGAGCCGCCCGAGCGGCGGGCCGCGGAGATGAAGAAGAACAGGATGATGGCGAGCGGGAACAGCACCGGCAGCCAGTCGGTCCACGAGCCGCTCTGGGCGGCTTTGCGGCCGGCCTGCGGGCCGGGCAGGGCTTCCTTGTCGATGGTGGCCTGGATCGCCGAGACGCCGGCCGCGATGCCGCCGTAGAAGTCGTTCTGCCGGAAATGCGGCGCCATCACGTCCTGCAGGATGCGCTTGGACATGGCATCTGTCAGCGAGCCTTGCACGCCGCGCCCCACTTCCAGGCGCATCTTGCGCAGGCCGGGCGGGTTGTCCTTGGCGATCAGCAGGATCACGCCATCGTCGATGCCCTTGCGCCCGGCGCGCCAGGCGTCGGCCACGCGGATGCTGTAGGCGTCGATGGGCTCGGGATCGGTAGTGGGCACCATTAGCACGAAGATCTGGCTGCCGCGCTGCTGCTCGTACTCGGCCAGCACGTTTTCCAGCGCGCTGCGCTGGCTGGCGCTGAGCGTGCCGGTGAGGTCGGTCACCCGCTGCGTGAGCGGCGGCACCGCGACAAAGCCGTCGCCGGCGGCCATGGCCGGGGACGCCAGCAGCGCGCCCAGCCACAGCAGCAGCGCCAGCATGGCGGCTGTCCAGCCACTGCGCTCAGAGAGATTCCGCATAAGCATGGTCCGGGATCAGAACTTCACCGTGGGCGGCGCTGAGATGGCCTTCTCGTTTTCCACCGTGAACGATGGCTTGACCGGGTACTTGAAGATCATGGCGGTCAGGTTGGTGGGGAAGCTGCGCGCCAGGATGTTGTAGTCGCGCACCGCGGTGATATAGCGCTGGCGTGCCACCGTGATGCGGTTCTCGGTGCCTTCGAGCTGCGATTGCAGGTCGCGGAACGATGCATCGGCCTTGAGTTGCGGATAGTTCTCCGACACCGCCAGCAGGCGCGACAGCGCGCCGCTCAGCTCGCCCTGGGCTTGCTGGAAGCGCTTGAAGGCTTCGGGGTCGTTGAGGGTCTCGGGCGAGACCTGGATGCTGGTGGCCGCGGCGCGGGCCTTGGTGACGGCCTCCAGCGTCTCGCGCTCATGCGTGGCGTAGCCCTTGACGGTATTGACCAGGTTGGGGATCAGGTCGGCGCGGCGCTGGTACTGGTTGATCACCTCGCCCCAGGCCGCCTTGACGGCCTCGTCCTTGGCCTGGAAGTCGTTGTACCCGCAGGCGGACAGCAGGCTGGCGCACAGGGCCAGCAAGAGCCAGCGCAGGACAGAGCGCCCGGAGGACAGGGACAGGGAAGGGAATGCGCGCATCGAAGACTCCGGAATTCGTGGAGTCCCCAGTGTAGCGCAGGGGCCGGCCCGCGCAAGCGAACCGGCCCGGGTGCAGTTGACGGCAGGCCGGCCGTCCCGGTAAATTATCGTTTCTGCCGTGGTTGCCACGGTGGCGCCATCCCGGCGCCATGCCGTGCTCCCAGCCAGCCCCAACCTGCCATGCGCGCTGTTTCGTCGATTTCCGCACTTGTTTGCCCTGCCTCGCAGCGGCAGGTGCCGGCGCGCGCCAAAGCCAAAAAACAGCCGCTCATCTGACCGGGGCGCTGTTCCGTCAGATGAGCGACGGAGCGGCACCTGCGTACCAGCGTACGGGGGCGAGGCCAGGATTCACGGTTCAGGCTTTCCCACTGTCCCACGCGGGCTCATCTGCCACCCGGCGCACTTCTGCACGGTTTTTATTGACCGGTCGTACAGGAGTGATTCGATGCAAGCAGTAGCTCAAGACCAGCAAGACCAGCAAGCACAACAAGTCTTTTCCGGAATCTGGCTGCCATTGGTGACACCCTTTGCCGACGGCGCGGTCGATTTTCCCGAACTGTCCCGCCTGGTGGCGCACTACGCCGGCAGCGCCGTCGCCGGGATCGTGGTGTGCGGCAGCACTGGCGAGGCAGCCGCGCTCGATGAGGCCGAGCAACTGGCCGTGCTGGATACGGTGCTGGCCAGTGCCGGCAACTTGCCGGTGATGATGGGCGTGGCGGGCAGCCAGGCGCGCCAGGTGCAGGCGCGCGTGCGCCGGCTGGCTGAGCGGCCGCTGGCCGGGCTGCTGGCGCCCGCGCCTTACTATGTCCGTCCGTCGCAGGCCGGCCTGCTGGATTATTTCCGCGCCCTGGCCGACAGTGCCGCCGCGCCGCTGGTGCTGTACGACATTCCCTACCGGACCGGCGTGAAGCTCGAGACGCAGACCATCCTGGCGCTGGCCGCCCATCCGAATATCCGCGCCATCAAGGATTGCGGCGGCGATTACCACGGCACGCAGGCTATCATTGCCGACGGGCGCTTGAGCGTGCTGGCGGGCGAGGATCACCAGTTGCTGGGCACGCTGTGCCTGGGCGGCACGGGCGCGATCATCGCCTCTGCCCATCTGTATCCGGAGCTGTTCGTCGCGCTGGCGCAGGCGGTGGCCGGGCAGCGGCTCGACCAGGCGCGCCGGCTTTTCCATGCCTTGATGCCGATGATCAAGCTGCTGTTTGCCGAGCCCAATCCGGGCCCGCTCAAGGCCATGCTGGCGCGCGAGGGATGGCTGCGCAACGAGCTGCGCGCGCCGATGACGCCCGCCAGCGCCGCCCTTGAGGTAGCGCTGGCACGGGCCTGCGAGCAGGTCGGGGCGGCCGCGCCCGACCTGCTCGGCTGACCCGGCGGGCCTTCGGGCCTTCCTGCCCTCAGGCCGCGAAGGCCTTGCGGGCGGCTTCGATGGTGGTCGCGAGGATGGCGTCGTCGTGCTGCGCTGAGACGAAGCCCGCCTCGAAAGCGGACGGCGCCAGGTAGACGCCGGCATCTAGCATGGCGTGGAAGAAGCGGTTGAAGCGCGCGGTATCGCACTGCGTGACTTCAGCAAAGCTGCCCGGCACGCCTTCGCGGAAGTACAGCCCGAACATGCCGCCGATGGCATCCGCCGCGAACGGCACGCCGGCATCAACCGCCGCCGCGGCCAGGCCGTCGGCCAGCTTGCGGGTTTGCGCGGCCAGGCGGTCATGGAAGCCCGGTACCTGGATCAGCTTGAGGGTGGTCAGCCCGGCCGCCACCGCCAGCGGGTTGCCCGACAGCGTGCCGGCCTGGTACACGGCGCCCAGCGGCGCCAGGCAGGCCATGATGTCGCGCCGGCCGCCAAAGGCCGCTGCCGGCATGCCGCCGCCGATCACCTTGCCCAGGCAGGTCAGGTCCGGCGTGATGCCGTAATGCGCCTGCGCGCCACCCAGCGCCACGCGAAAGCCCGTCATCACCTCGTCGAAGATCAGCACCGCGCCATGCTGGGTGCACAGCGCGCGCATGGCTTGCAGGAACGCATCGCTGGCACGTACCAGGTTCATGTTGCCGGCCACCGGTTCCACGATCACGGCGGCGATCTCGCCGGCGTGCTTGATGAAGGCTTGCTCGAGCTGTTCGACGTTGTTGTACTCCAGCACCATGGTGTGCTTGGTCACGTCGGCGGGCACGCCGGCCGAGGAGGGCGCGTTCTTGGTGGTGTCGGCAAAGGTCAGCAGGCCGGAACCCGCCTTGACCAGCAGGCTGTCGGCGTGGCCGTGGTAGCAGCCCTCGAACTTCACGATCAGGTCGCGCTTGGTGAAGCCGCGCGCCAGGCGCAGTGCGCTCATCGTGGCCTCGGTGCCGGAGGAAACCAGGCGCACCTGCTCGATCGACGGCACCAGCTTGCAGATTTCCTCGGCCATCTCGATCTCGGCCTCGGTCGGCGCGCCGAACGAGAAGCTGTGGGCCGAGGTCTCCTGCACCGCGCGCACCACTTCGGGGTGGGCATGGCCGACGATCATCGGGCCCCACGAGCCGATATAGTCGATGTAGCGCTGGCCGTCGGCGTCCCACATGTAAGCGCCTTCGGCGCGCGTGATGAAGCGGGGCGTGCCGCCCACCGAGCGGAAGGCGCGCACGGGCGAATTGACGCCGCCCGGGATGGTTTGCTGTGCGCGGTCGAAGAGCTGCTGGTTACGAGACATGGCTTTGCGTGAAATCAAAAGCGGGAGAAACGCGTTCTAACAGGCAGCAAGTTACGTTGAAGATGCCGGCAAAAAGGCTCAAATGCGAGGCATATACGCGGTAACGTGCGCGAACACGGCGTATTTGGCCCGAATCCTGCTTGCCCGGCTGGCGCCGGCGGCGCCGATTCGGTACCATCTGGCCCTGAATTTTAATGGAGAGTGACTGGACCGTTATGGAATACAAGACCTGGATGTGCCTGATCTGCGGCTGGATTTACGATGAAGCTACCGGCGCGCCCGAAGACGGCCTTGCCCCCGGCACCAAATGGGAAGACGTGCCCATCAACTGGACCTGCCCGGAATGCGGTGCGCGCAAGGAAGATTTCGAGATGGTGGCGCTCTGACACTCTCCAGGGTTGCTGGAGTTGCTGGATAGCAACGCTAGATTTGCTGCGTCGCCAGCCAGCACGGGCTGGATGGCGTGATCTGGTCATGCGCGACCATGACGCGACCGTGACTACACGGCCTGGGCCGGTCAGCCCGCCGCGGCGCGTCGCGTCGATGCGACAGATCGACAGGGGCTGCCCGAGATTCCGGATTGACGGCCCCACGGCGACTTGTCACACTCTGTTTCAAATTTGAAAATCCACCCTTTGGGGGGTGGACCGCGGCAGGCGCGGGTACCACGCGCCGCCGTTTGCCGGTCACCGGAGCTTTCCGGTCGACGTGTTTTCGGGAATCAAATCGTTTTGTTTCGGGGGTCCGTCGGGGCAGCCAGGCTGCCTTGCGCGGAAGTTCTCAAGTGAATGCCGGCGTTCCCATGAGGGAAACATGCTGGTCGCGGGAACGAGATGCGGGTCGCTCAACTACAAGAAGGTATTCGGGTCAGCGCCGAGGTCAGCGGCGCAGTCGAAGCTGGCGCCGGCGCCAGCGGCGGCGCTGCGCCTGCGCGCCGCAAGGTGCTCGTCATCGACGATTCCAGCACCATCCGCCGCACCGCCGAGATATTCCTGTCCCAGGCCGGCTGCCAGGTGCTGCTGGCCGAAGACGGCTTCGAGGCACTCGCCAAGGTCGGCGACATGCATCCGGACCTGATCTTCTGCGATATCCTGATGCCGCGCCTGGACGGTTACCAGACCTGCGCCCTCATCAAGAAAAGCGCTCGGTTCCATGCCATCCCGGTGATCATGCTGTCCTCCCGCGACGGCGTGTTCGACCGTTCGCGCGGCCGCCTGGTCGGCGCGCAAGACCATCTCGCCAAGCCATTTACCCGTGAGTCGCTGCTGCAGGCGGTAGACGCCTGCGTGCCACGTGCCGCTGCCGTGGCCAGCCCCTTGCCGGCTTGAGCGCAACCCAAGGAATACCCATCACCATGCCTATCAGCAAAATCCTCATCGTCGACGACTCCCCCACCGAAGCCCTGTTCATGTCCGACCTGCTCGGCAAGAAGGGCTTCAAGGTCTCGGTGGCCGGCAATAGCGAGCAGGCCTTCGCCCGGCTCGAGAAGGAACCCTTCGACCTGATCCTGATGGACGTGGTGATGCCCGGCCAGAACGGCTACCAGGCGACCCGCGCGATCAAGCGCGACGACCGCTTCAAGGACATCCCGGTGATCATGTGCACCAGCAAGGGCCTGGACACCGACCGCATCTGGGGCATGCGCCAGGGCGCGGCCGACTATGTCGTCAAGCCGGTCGACGGTGAAGAACTGCTGACCAAGATCGCTGCGCTGGCGCACTGAACCGCTGCCCGATCGCATCCGACCCCATCCTTGCTTTTCAACGGACTCCGACCATGACTGCGCCGCGCCAGGATCTTCGTGCCCGCCAGACCCGGCTGCAGGACTACCAGGCCATGCTGGCCCGCCGGCTGCGCGAGGCGCGCAACCTGCCGGCGGTGGACAGCTTCCTGGGCCTGCAGGTGGGACAGCGGCACTGGCTGCTGCCGTTGCCGCAGACGGGTGAGGTGCTGGAGATGCGCCAGCCCAGCCGCGTGCCGCTCACGCAGTCCTGGTACACGGGGCTGGTGAACGCGCGCGGCAGCCTGCTGGGCGTGATCGATTTCGGCCTGTTCTGCGGCGAGGGAGCCACCCCGCTGCAGCCGGGCAGCAAGATCGTGGTGCTGTCGCGCCAGGTGGAGCGCGCCTGCGGCATCCTTGCCACGCGCGTGATCGGGCTGCGCCATGCCGGCGACCTGTCGTTGCCGGTAGAGGTGGCTGATCCGGCCAATGCGGCGCGGGCACGGCAGGAGCCTGCACCGGATTGGGAGGGCCCCTGTTTTGCCGATCGCGACGGGCGCGACTGGCAGGTGCTCGACGTGCGCAGGCTGCTGGCGTCGCCGGCCTTCCTGCAGGTGGGCAGGCAGGCTGCCTGAGCGCCGCGCGGGCTGCCCGCGACGACGCGACGACGCGACGACAAATCAAATTCAAAAAATAACGGACAGAGGGTGCTATGGGATTCAAGATGTTCAGCCTGGGTCGCCAGGCGCCGGCGGCCGGTGCCGCCGAACTGGCGGTAGACGCTGCGGCAGCGCCCATCACGCGAAGCACCCCGGGCGAGAAGCTCTCGGGCCGGCTGTCCCGCATCCCGTTTGCCAGCCAGCAGCGCGCGCTGACCGCTGGCGTGGTGCTGTCGCTTGTGGCGTTGCTGGCGTCGGTGTATTTCGATAACCGCGAAGCCAACAACGGCGCGGCGCAGATCGAGATCGCCGGCGACATGCTGATGCACTCGCAGCGCCTGGCCAAGGCAGTGCCGGTGGCGCTGCTGGGCAATGCGCAGGCGTTCACGCAGCTGCGCCAGTCCAAGAGCGAGCTCGCGGGCGACTTGCAGGCGCTGCAAGTCGGCAGCGAGGCCAAGCACGTGCGCGCTACCGGCGCGGTGGCCGCGCCGCTGCTGGAAAAAGCCATGGAATCCTGGCAGCGCACCGAGAAAAGCGCAGGCGACGTGCTGGCCCAGCAGCCCACCCTGACCACCATCGGCCAGACGCTGCAGATCTTCAATGCCTCCAACCCCGAACTGCTGGAAAGCGCGGAGCAGGTGGCGGCAATCAAGCTGCAAAGCGGCGCCAACGCGCGCGAGGTGGCCGCCTCCGCGCAGCTGGTGATGCTGACGCAGCGCCTGGGTAAAAACCTGAACGAGTTCCTGGCGGGCGAAGGCGTCAACCCGGAAACCGCGTTCTTGCTCGGCAAGGACACCAACACCTTCCGCGAAACCCTGGACGGCCTGATGAACGGCAGCGAAGCGCTGCGGCTGTCGGCGGCGGGAGACGCCGAAACCCGCGGCTACCTGCAGCAGCTGTCGCAACGTTTCGACGCGGTGCAGAAGACCACCCAGACCATCCTGCAGAACCTGCCCGGCCTGATCGCCGCCAAGCGCGCGCAGCAGCAGATCTTCAACGACAACGAGGCACTGCGCGGCGAGCTCTCCGCGCTGCAGGCCGCTTATGCGCAAGGCGCCCGCGTGCGCCCGCTCACGCTCGGCGCCACCATCGTCTCGGCCCTGCTCACGCTGCTGTTCCTGGCCGGGCTGGCCGCGCTGTACCTGCGCGATTCGCGCGCCCGCACCCTCGAAGCCGAGGCCCGCGAGCGCGAGGCCGAAGCCCGCCGGCTGGACGAAAAGCGCAACAACGATGCGACCCAGAAGGCGATTTTGCAGTTGATGAACGAGCTGCAGGACATCGCCGACGGCGACCTGACCAAGCAAGCCACCGTGACCGAGGACATCACCGGTGCCATCGCCGACTCGGTGAACTACACGGTGGAAGAACTGCGCGAACTGGTCGGCCGGGTGCAGCAGACCGCCGGCGAAGTGACGCAGGCATCGGGGCAGGTGCAGGACACCTCCACCGAGCTGGTCGCGGCCTCGGAAGAACAGTCGCGCCAGATCCGCCAGACCGGCGAATCGGTGGTGGAAATGGCCGACCGCATCACGCAGGTCTCGCGCGGCGCGGCGGAATCGGCCAACGTGGCGCGCGCCTCGCTGGCCGCGGCAGAGCAGGGCCAGCACGCCGTGCAGAACGCCATTGTCGGCATGAACGACATCCGCGAGCAGATCCAGGACACCTCCAAGCGCATCAAGCGCCTGGGCGAATCCTCGCAGGAGATCGGTGAAATCGTCGAGCTGATCTCCGACATTACCGAGCAGACCAACGTGCTGGCGCTGAACGCCGCCATCCAGGCCGCGTCCGCCGGTGAAGCCGGCCGCGGCTTCTCGGTGGTGGCCGAAGAAGTGCAACGGCTGGCAGAGCGCTCCGGCGAGGCAACCAAGCAGATCGGCGCGCTGATCCGCACCATCCAGACCGACACGCAGGACGCGGTGCACGCCATGGAGCGCAGCACGCAGGGCGTGGTGGAAGGGGCCAAGCTGTCGGACAACGCCGGCGCCGCGCTGGTGGAGATCGGCCGCGTGTCGCGCCAGCTCGCCGAGCTGATCGAGCAGATCTCGCAGACCACCTCGCACGAGGCGGGGCTGGCTACCGCGGTGGCACGCAACATCGAAGGGATCCTGCAGGTGACCGAGCAGACCTCGTCCGGCACGCGCCAGACGGCACTCTCGGTACGCCAGCTGACCTTGCTGACCGAAGAGCTGCGCAACTCGGTGCTGCGATTCAAGATCGCCTGACGAGCCAGCACTGGTGTTCAACGCGAGCCCGCGCGGATGCGGGCCACGGACCGGCGCCACCGCATTGGACGCATTGGAAGCAGTCATGTCATTGAATTTCCCTGTCTCGCGCGAGGCCGCCGGCACCGATCCGGCCGTGCAGGATCCGCTGGCGCCGCTGCCGTCGCCAGCACTGGCCGCGCCCGCGCCGGACCTGTCCGCCGAGCTATCCGCTCCAGCCGGGAAAGCCGCTGTCCCGGTGGCCCGGGATCTTTCCGTGCTGGCCTGGCTGGCGCCGAGCCTGCGCACCGCGCTGGACGATGCCGCCGCGGAGCTGGGCCACTACGTCGATGAAGTGCAGCAGGCGCCCGAGGCGCTTGGCGCGCGCGACACCACCTCGCTGCGCCTGGCCGGCCAGCATCTGCACCAGGCCGCCGGCGCGGTGCATATCGTTGGCCTGCGCGGGGTCGATCCATATTGCCAGGCGCTGCGCCGCTTGCTGGAAGGCGTCGATGGCGGCGCCGTGCCCGCCGACGCCGGCACGCTGGCCGCATTCCGCCTGGGCGTGCAGGCGCTGGCCGAGTACGTCGACGACCTGATGGCTGGTGACGAGGAAGATCCGGTGCGGCTGTTCCGTTCCTATGCCGACGTGCTGGGCCGCCTTGGCGAAGACCGCGTGCACCCCGCCGACCTGTGGGTGGACGAGCTGCAGATGCTGCCCGGCATCCTGCTGCCGATGCGCATGGCCGCAACCGTCACGCGCGCGCGCCAGCGCTTCGAGGCGGCGTTGCTCAAGGCGCTGCGCTTGCCGGTGCCGTGCGTTGAGCCGAGCCTGTTGCACGAGGCCTATCTGCCGCTGGAATCCGCGCTGGAAGACGTCCGCGCGAGCGAGCAGGAACTGCGCCGCGCCACCGACCATCCCGACCGCGGCGTGTGGCATGTGCTGGCGCTGGTGTTCGGCGCGCTGGCCCACGGCCTGCTGCCGTCGGACCTGCTGGCCAAGCGGCTGGCGGGGCGGGCCCACCTGCTGCTGCGCCAGTACCTGCAAGGGCAGGTGCGGGTGCCGCAGGCCTTGCTCAACGACGCCGTGTACCTGCTGGTCACCACCAACGGCACGCTGCCCGCGAACGAACCGCAGAGCGCGCCCGTGCTGGTGCTGCGCTCCGCCATTCGAGAATGCCTGCAAGCCTTCCGCATCGACGCGGCGCACGCCGCGGTGCATGCCGATTTCCGCGTGCGCTATTACGGCTGGCTCGACCCGATCGATACCCGCAACCTGCAGCAGGCGGCCACCGCGCTCGAGCGGGCCGCCGCCGCCGGCGCGGATCACGGCGAATGGCATAACGCGCTCGCCGTGCTGGCCGAAGCCGCGCAGCCGCTGGTCCAGCCGGCGCTGCTGCGCTGCCTGGATGCTGCGGCGCATGCCGCGCCGCAGGTCCGCCCCGGTGCCGACGACCCCTTTGGCGCCGGCGCCATTGCCTTGTTCCTGGGGCGGGCACTAGCGCTGCCATGGCGCGTGCATGGCAGCACCGGGCACGCGGCGGCCGCCGAGTTCGCGCGGCGTTGCGATGAACTGACCTCATACCTTGGTGCGCGCGAGCGCGCCGAGCCGGCTGCGCAAGCGCCGCGCTGGCTCGCGCAGATGGTGGACCAGGCGCGCGCGCAACGCCTGCGCGAGGCCGCGCTCGCGCAACTGCGCGGCCACCTCGACAGCGGCGAATCCTGGCTCGATGCCTATGACCGCGATGCCGCCCGTGCCGAAGCCGGCGCCCACCTGCGCGATGCCGAACGCGCTTTCGCGGCGCTTGCCGGCACGCTGGATGGCCTGCGCGAGGCCGGCGCGCTGCCGGAAGCACTGCAGGCCGATGCGCTCGCGGTAGCGGCGGCGCTGGAGCGCGTGATGCCAGCGCTGGAATGGCTTGCTGGCGCTCGCGCCACGCAGGTTGCAGGCGACGCTGCCAGCGCTGCCGACGCGGCGCGCGAGCGCGCTGCCCGCCTTGCCGCGATTGCCGGCGAGCTGGGTGTTGTGCATGCCTTTATCGATGCGCTGGCATTTGGCCGCGCCGCAGCGGCGGATGCGCATGCCGAAGCCGTCGACATTGCCGCTCAAGAAGAGCAGGGCGGCGCGGCTTCCCACGCGAGGCTGCTAGCCAATGCGCGCGCGGCGGTCAACGATGCGGTGCGCCATCCGGCCGCAGCCGACGCGCCCGAGGTGAAGGCGCTGCGCGCCGCGCTGCAGGCCATGAACGAGCAGGCCGCCATCGACGACGCAGCCGGCCTGCGCCGCCAGGCCGGCGAAGCCACCACGCAACTCAATGCCTGGCTCGCCGGTTCCGAGGGCGCGGCCGAGCGCCTGGTGGTGGCGCTGGCCGAGGCGCTGCCGACCAGCGCGCCCGGCACGCCCACGCCCGCGGCAGCGATGCCCGCCGCGGCCGACACCGCCGCGATCGACGCCGAACTGCTGGATATCTTCCTGACCGAAGCGGTCGAGGTGCTGGGCGAGGTCGCCAACGATCTCGGCGGCGGCCTCCTGGCGCTGGCAGATGCCGATACCATCAGCCGCCTGCGCCGCGCCTTCCATACGCTCAAGGGATCCAGCCGGATGGTGGGCCTGCATCGCTTTGGTGAGGCAGCCTGGGCGATCGAGCAGGTGATGAACCTTTGGATTGCCGAGGCCCGCGCCCCGGCGCCGGTCCTGCTGGACTTGCTGGTGCGTGCCCACGATGAGCTGTCCGGTTGGGTGAGCGCGCTGCGCGACGATGCCCATGCCGCGCACGACGCCACGGGCCTGCTGGCCACGGCGCAGTCTGTGCGCGCGGGCGAGCAGCCCGAGCCGGAGCACATCGCCGAAACGGGGGCTTCGCCTGTGCAGGCGGCCGGGCTTGAGCTGGTGGTGGCGCAGCCCGAAGACGGGCAGGTGCTGGAAGCACAAGCGGAGCAAGAGCAGGAGCAAAAAGCAGGGCAAGAAGCGGAGCAAGAGATTCAGCTCCCGCTGCAGGCGGCTGAACAGCCGGCCGAGGCCGAAGAAGACAGCGCCGCCGCCGGGGATGCCAAGGTCATTCCTTTCCGCTTTGCCAGCACGCCGGCCGAGGAAAACGACCACTTCAAGCTGATCGGCCCGGTGCGTATCAGCCTGCCGCTCTACAACGTCTACTTGCAGGAAGCCGACGACCTCATCCGCCAGTTCGCCACCGATGTCTCGGAGTGGCGCCACGAGGGCCGTCCCTGCCCGAGCGAGCTGGCGTTGCGCGTCGCGCATACCTTGCAAGGCAGCGCTTCCACGGTCGGCCTGGAGCCGGTGCGCGCCATTGCCGAGGCGCTTGAGCGCCTGATGCTGCAGCTCGGCGCGCACCCGGTGGCGATGCACCCTGGCGACTTCCGCTTGCTGGAGCAGGCGGTGGAGCGCGTGCGCGGCATGCTGCACCAGTTTGCCGCGGGCATCTGGCCGGCCGCCGATGACGCGCTCTGCCGCAGCCTGCTGGAGCTTGGCGAGCGCGCCATGGTGCGCCCACGACTGGCGTTGCCGGCGGTGGACCTGTTGGCCGAGGCGGAGGACGCGCCGGTTGCGCTGCTGTTCGGCAAGTTGCCGGGCGCGGCCACCAGCGGCTTGCTGCACGACGCCACCGTCATGCCACTGCATGCGGCGGAGGTACAAGCGGCTCCGGATGCCACGGATACGCCGGACGAGCGAGCTACCGAGGCCGCCGAGGAGGCCCTGGATCCGGCGCTCGTCGAGATTTTCCTGGAAGAGGCGCACGGCAGCCTGCCGGAACTGGGCAAGCTGCTGCGTGGCTGGGAGACGGCCTGCGGCGATGGCGAGCATGCCAGCCACGCTGGCCTGATCCTGCGCGCGCTGCACACGCTCAAGGGCAGCGCCCGGATGGCCGGCGCCATGGCGCTGGGCCAGGCCGCCCACGAAATGGAAACCCTGCTCGATGCTGGCGTGCGCGCCGATCGCGTCGGGCCGGTCATGTTCGTGCGCCTGTATGCCTGGTACGACCGCATCCTCGCGCATAGCGAGGCGCTGCAGGCCGGCCGCCTGCTGCCGGTGGACGATCCCGAGCTGATCAACGCCATGACCGGGCAGAACAGCGCGCCGGAAGAGGAGCCGGTATCGGCTGCCCCTACACCAGCACCAGCACCAGCACCAGCACCAGCACCAGCACCAGCACCAGCACCAGCACCAGCACCAGCACCAGCGCCCGTGCAAGACGCGCCGCAAGCTGGTGCTGCCAGCCACGCCGCATCGACGAGCGCCACGGTACAGCCGTGGCTGCCCGCCACGCCCATGCTGCCGGCCGGGGCATCGCTGCCGATGCCCGTTGCCGGCGCAGCGCCGGCGCCCGCCACCGATGCTGTCGAACGCCAGCGCGCGCTGGTGCGGGTGCAGGCCCGCACGCTCGATACGCTGATCACCGATGCCGGCGAAGTCGGCGCGACGCGCGCGCGGCTGGAGAGCGAGCTCGACGCGATGCGCAGCTACCTGGGCGAGCTCAACGACAACGTGGCGCGCTTGCGCGGCCAGTTGCGCGAGATCGAGATCCAGGCCGAGTCGCAGATGGCCTCGCGCACCGCCGATGCCCAGCACAAGGTTGAGTTCGATCCGCTCGAGTTCGATCGCTTCACGCGCTTCCAGGAACTGACGCGGATGATGGCCGAGTCGGTCAACGACGTGGCCACCGTCGAGCAAAACCTGCAGCGCGGCTTCGACCGCGCCGCCGGCGACCTCGACGCGCAGGCCCGCTTGACCCGCGGCCTGCAGCGCAGCCTGATGCAGGCACGCATGGTGCAGTTCGACGCGCTGGCCGAGCGTTTGTATCGCGTGGCGCGCCAGGCTGCCAGCGAGACCGGCAAGGAAGTGCGCCTGCTGATCAAGGGCGGCACCGTGGAGGTCGACCGCTCCGTGCTGGACCGCATGGCTGGCCCGATCGAGCACCTGATCCGCAATGCGGTGGTGCACGGCATCGAGTCCGCTGACGTGCGCCGCGCGGCAGGCAAGCCCGCCACCGGCGCGCTCACGCTGGAAGTGCAGCAGGAGGGCAATGAGGTGGTGCTGCACTTCGTGGACGATGGCGGCGGGCTGGACCTCGCGCGCATCCGCGCGCGCGCCATCGAGCGCGAGCTGCTGGCGCCGGACGACGACGCGGGCGATGCCCGGCTCACCGAGATGATCTTCGCCCCAGGCTTCAGCACCGCGGATACGGTGTCGGAGCTGGCAGGGCGCGGCGTGGGCATGGACGTGGTGCGCGCCGAAACGGTGGCGCTGGGCGGGCGCATCGCGCTGGCCACGCAATCCGGACAAGGCACCCGCTTTACCGTGCACCTGCCGCTGACGACAGCCATCACGCAAGTGCTGCTGGTCACGCTGGGCGGCCGGCCGTTCGCCATCCCGAGCGGCATGATCGACCAGGTCCAGCAACTGCGCTCGCAAGGGCTGCTCGAAGCCTACAACCAGGGCAGCCTCGACGCCCCCGGCGGCGCCGTGCCGTTCCACTACCTCGGGACGCTGCTGGAAGAAACGCCGGCGGTAGCCGCGGGCAAGAAGTATTCGCCGGTAGTGGTGGTGCGCAGCGGGGCCGAGCGCATCGCCGTGCACGTGGACGAAGTGATCGGCAACCGCGAAGTGGTGGTCAAGCACATCGGCCCGCACCTGGCACGCCTGGAAGGCATTGCCGGCGCGACCACGCTGGGCGACGGCGAGATCGTGCTGATCTACAACCCGGTGGTGCTGGCGCAGCGCTTCGTGCGCGAGCGCGGCGAGCTGGCCCGTCCGCAGCTTGCCGACCTGCCGCAGCTTCCCCAACTGGCGTCGCAGCCGATGCTGGGCGCGGTGGCAGAATTCTCGCAAGGCGGCGCAGCGCCGGTGCAAGGGCTGGGCACCCAGCCAACCGTCATGGTGGTCGACGACTCACTGACCGTGCGCAAGGTCACGCATCGCTTGCTGACGCGGGCTGGCTACCAGGTTGTGCTGGCGCGCGATGGCGTGGATGCGCTGCGGCAGTTGCAGGAGGTGATGCCTGACGCGATGCTGGTCGACATCGAGATGCCGCATATGGATGGGTTTGACCTGACGCGCAATGTGCGCGCGGATAGCCGGACCGCGCATATGCCGTTGGTGATGATCACTTCGCGCACGGCGGAGAAGCATCGGCGTTATGCGGCTGAGATTGGGGTTAATGTTTATTTGGGCAAGCCCTATAACGAAGACGAGTTGCTGACCACGCTGCATCATTTGCTGGGTGAGCGGGCAGTGGGTACGTCGGGGTCGGTGGCGCAGATGTTGGGGGAGGATGCGGGGAATTGAGGGTGGGGTGGTGCTTGAATGCAACTGCAACTGCAAAATCAGCTTCAACTGCTTAACTTCAAGGTCAAAGTCAACTGCAGTTTCACCACCCCTGCGGGGCGGCGACCTACTTTTTTGTCTTGCCAAAAAAGTAGGCAAAAAAGGCGCGCCGGATGGGGCGACTACCCCTCGGGATTCGACGAAAAGAGCGGCCGGGACCCAAACTCGCATCGCCTTAAGGCGATACTCAGACATGGGTCCCTCTTTTCCGCTCTTTTCGCCGAATCCCGAGGCGCCCCATACGGCCTCTGCACACCTTGACGGCTCGCTTCGCATCGCGCTGGGGTGTTCCCCGCCTGGGGGCGGGTCACACGGCTAAGTCGAGGCGCTGGCCTATCCCTCCCGCTGGGGGAGAGGGCGGGCGCTCGATGTGGCGCTCGCCCTCACTCTCTTACTTGTTCACCATCCGCGCCGGCACCGAGAGTGTCAGTGCCGCACCCACCACCAGACAGGCTGCGAGCAGGTACATCCCGGAGTCCGTGCTCTGCGTCAGGTCCTTCAGCCAGCCTACGGCGTAGGGGCTGATAAACCCGGCCAGGTTCCCCAGCGAGTTGATCAGCGCAATCCCCGCGGCCGCGCCCGTGCCTGCCAGGAATGCCGTCGGCAGGCTCCAGAACAGGGGCAGGGTGGTCAGGATGCCGATGGTGGCCAGCGTCAGGCCGAGCAGTGCCAGCACGGTATTGTTGTGCCATTGCACCGACAGCACCAGGCCAACGGCACCCAGCAGCGCGGGAACGGCGATATGCCAGCGGCGTTCGCGGGTGCGGTCGGCGCTGTAGGCCACCAGCACCATGCCGACCACCGCGCAGCCGTAGGGAATGGCGGTAAGCAGGCCGATGTCCAGCGGGCTCTTCACGCCGGTCTGCTTGATGATGGTGGGCAGCCAGAAGCTCACGCCGTACAGGCCCATCACGAAGCTGAAGTAGATCGCGCTCATCAGCCACACGCGCGGGCTGGACAGCACCTTGCCGATGGGCGCGTCTTCCTTGTGCATGTCCTCGGCGGCGATATTGCGCTGGAGCAGCGCTTTCTCTTCGTTGTTCAGCCACTTGGCGTGGACGATGCGGTCGTCCAGGTAGGCCAGCACCACCAGCCCTACCAGCACCGACGGGATGCCTTCGAGCAGGAACATCCATTGCCAGCCGGACCAGCCGTTGCGGCCGTCGAACGATTGCATCATCCAGCCCGACAGCGGGCCGCCGATCACGCCGGAGAGCGCGATCGCGGTCATGAAGAAGGTGGTGGTGCGCCCGCGCCGGTGCGACGGGTACCAGTAGGTCAGGTAGAGGATGATGCCGGGGAAGAAGCCGGCCTCGGCAATCCCTAGCAGGAAGCGCAGCACGTAGAACATGGTCGGCGTGGTGACGAACATCATCGCCGCCGAGATCACGCCCCAGGTGATCATGATTCGCGCGATCCAGATGCGCGCGCCGACCTTGTGCAGGATCACGTTGCTGGGCACTTCGAACAGGAAGTAGCCGATGAAGAAGATGCCCGCGCCGAGGCCGTAGATGGTCTCGCTGAACTTCAGGTCGCCGAGCATCTGCAGCTTGGCGAAGCCTACGTTGACGCGGTCCAGGTACGCCACCACGTAGCAAAGCAAAAGGAATGGCACCAGGCGCAAGGTCACCTTGCGGTAGGTGGCGTCCTCGAACGCGGGATCGGCCACGCCGGAGTGTACTGCGGTCGTTGTCATGCGGTCTCCTCTTGGGTCTGTAGATCTACATGGATCTGTTTTTTTGGGTTGCACGATACCGCTGGGTGGGCGCCGCTTGCCGCATGCGGCGCCCAGGAAAATGTCCTGGCATGTTCCTAGTGGGAGAACGGGCCGCGTCCGCGCAGCGCGTTGGCGACCATCATCAGCGCCAGCAGGAAGGGCAGCGCCACATAGAGGCACCAGTGCACGCGGTCGCCCACGCTGTCGCCCCATTTGCGCTTGAAGACTTGCAGGCGCGGCATGGCCGAGGGGTTGGTGGCACGTTTGTTTCTGACGTGCCACGCCATCCAGAAGAAGAAAATGGCGAAGGCGACGGACAGGAAGTTGATATTACCCATGTTGAATTGCGATGGTTTTCAGTGTGGTGAATCCGTACAGGGCCTCGAAGCCCTTCTCGCGGCCGTAGCCGGACTGCCCGCTGCCGCCAAAAGGTAGCTCTACCCCGCCGCCGGCACCGTAGTTGTTGATAAAGACCTGGCCGGCGCGCAGCTTGTGCGCCAGGCGCAGCTGGCGCGCGCCATCGCGGGTCCAGATGCCGGCGACCAGGCCGTAGGGCGTGCCGTTGGCGAGCGCGATGGCTTCGGCCTCGGTGTCGAACGGCGTGGCCGCCAGCAGCGGGCCAAACACTTCTTCCTGCGCCAGCCGGTGCGTGGGTGGCACGTCGCGGAACAGCATTGGCACCTGGTAGTAGCCGGACTCCGGTGCTTCCGCGACGATCTGGCCTTGCGCCATGGCGGTAATGCCGGCGTGCTGCGCGTCGGAGACGAAATCCCAGACCCGCTGCTGCTGCTTGCGGTTGATCAGCGGGCCGCATTCCAGGTCCAGCTCGGCCGGCCCTACGCGCAAGGATTCGAACACCGTGGCAAGGCGGTCGAGCACGGCGTTGTAGAGCGGGCGTTCCACCAGCACGCGGCTGCCGGCCGAGCAGGTCTGGCCCGCGTTCTGCACGATGCCGTTGACGATGACCGGCACCAGCGCGTCGAGGTCGGCGTCGGCAAATACGATCTGGGGCGACTTGCCGCCAAGCTCCAGCGTGACCGGCACGTGGTTCTCGGCCGCCATCTGCGCGATCAGCTTGCCGGTCTGCGGCGAGCCGGTGAAGGAGATGTGGTTGATGCCGGCGTGGCGCGCCAGCGCGGCGCCAGCCTCATGGCCATAGCCGGTGACGATGTTCAGCGCGCCCTCGGGCAGGCCGGCCTCGGCCGCCAGTTCCGCCACGCGCAGCAGCGACAGGCAGGCGTCTTCGGCGGGCTTGACCACGCAGGCATTGCCCGTGGCCAGCGCCGCGCCCACGCTGCGCCCGAAGATCTGCAGCGGGTAGTTCCACGGGATGATGTGGCCGGTCACGCCATGCGGCTCGCGCACTGTCAGTACGGTAAAGCCGGGCTGGTAAGGGATGGTCTGGCCGTGCAGCTTGTCGACCGCGCCGGCATAGAACTCGAAGTAGCGCGCCACGGCGCGCGCGTCGGCGGTGGCCTGGCGCAAGGGCTTGCCGGTGTCGCGCGCTTCCAGCGCGGCGAGTTCGGCTTCGTGCTCGATGAGGGTGAGCGCCACGCGGTTGAGCAGGCGGGAGCGCTCGGCGGGCGCCATTGCGCCCCAGGCGCCTTCGGCGGCCTGGCGGGCCGCGTGGACGGCCACGTTGATGTCGACCGCGTTGCCGCGGGCGATTTCGGCGAAAGGCTCGCCGCTGGAGGGGTCGAATACCTTGATGCGCAAGCCGGAGTCCGGCGCGATCAGGCGGTTGGCAACGAAGTGCTGGGCGTGCATTGGAATGGCTCCGGCTGGATGCGACTGCCTGGTTGTGGCGGGCAATGCGCCTGTCGATGCGTCTGTCGGACAATTCGTCATTATCACTCACCGCGCGCGGCGTGCAAGGCACGCGAACGTCAGGCCTGGGTCAGCTTCGAACCGCTATAATGCCCGCCATCCTCAAACACAGGCATCTGGAGAGCAAGCATGAGCTTCAACCTCGTTTCCCCCGGCAAGGACATCCCGAACGATTTCAACGTCATCATCGAAATCTCCGCCCAGAGCGATCCGGTGAAGTACGAAGCCGACAAGGAAACCGGCCTGCTCTTCGTCGACCGTTTCATCGGCACCGGCATGCGCTACCCGGCCAACTACGGCTTCATTCCCCAGACCCTGTCGGGCGATGGCGACCCCGTCGACGTGCTGGTGCTCTCGCCGTTCCCGATCCTGGCTGGTGCAGTGGTGCGTTGCCGCGCGCTGGGCATGCTCAAGATGACCGACGAGTCGGGCGTGGATGCCAAGCTGATCGCCGTGCCGCTGGACAAGCTGTCGCCGGCCACCGCCTTCATGAAGGGCCTGTCGGACGTGCCGCAGAACCTGCTGGACCAGATCAAGCACTTCTTTGAGAACTACAAGGCACTCGAGGCAGGCAAGTGGGTCAAGGTCGAAGGCTGGGCCGGCATTGAAGAAGCCCACAAGGAAATCACCGACGGCGTGGCGAACTACACCAAGTAAGCATCCGCTTTCGCGCTCAGTCATGCCGGATTCCGGCGCGTGGCTGAACCGATGCTGAATAACCCCGCTGCGGCGGGGTTTTTTGTTGCGCCAGGCTTGATGGAAACCAAAGATGCCATAAAGCCGGTGCGTTAAGCTTCAATCACAGAACAACCAGGCAGGCAGACTGCCAATTCCCCATGTCCGCTACCTTTTCGACGCCGTCCACCATGGCGCGTTATTCCGGCCCGGCGGTGTTCTTCCACTGGGCGGTGGTCCTGCTGATTGCCACTGCGTACAGCGCGATCGAGTTGGAGGGCTTTCTGCCCGAGCGCAGCGCCTCCCAAGCCTTGTCGATGTCAGTGCACACTTGGGCTGGGGCCCTGGTGTTCGTCCTGGCCGTGCCGCGCCTGCTGTGGCGCCTGGTGCGCGGCGCGCCGGCCCCCGAGCCTGGTCCGCGCTGGATACAGCTGCTGGGCAGTGCCATGCACCTTGTGCTCTATCTGTTCATCTTCGCGCAGCCCGTGCTGGGCCTGCTGGCCCTCAACGCCGGCGGCCACCTGCTGACGGTGCCGGGGCTTGGCGTCGAACTGCCCGCGCTGGTGGCGCAAAGCCGGGACCTGAAAGACATCCTCGAGGAAATCCACGGCACGCTGGGCACCGCCTTCTACACGGTGATCGGGCTGCATGCCATCGCCGCGCTGTTCCACCACTACATGCTGGGCGATAACACGCTGCGTCGCATGTGGCGGTGATGCGCCAAGCTGGCCTTAGCTGCGTGCAAACGGCGTGCGGTCGTTGAGTTCGTCCAGGTAGGCGTCGATGCCCTGGCGCTCGCGCACCAGGAAGCGTTCCACGGCATCGGCAAAGGACGGATGCGCCAGCCAGTGGGCGGAGCGGGTCGCCACCGGCAGGAAGCCCCGCGCCATCTTGTGCTCGCCCTGGGCGCCGCCTTCGAAGGTGCGGATGCCCTGGGCTATGCAGAACTCCAACGGCTGGTAGTAAGCCGTCTCGAAATGCAGGCAGGGGTGGTGCTCGAGCGCGCCCCAGTAGCGCCCGAACAGGGTGCTGCGCGCCGGGTTGTCGTCGTAGACCACCAGCGATGCGGCGATCGGCTGGCCGGCACGCTCGGCCACCACCAGCAGCAGGTTCTCCGGCATGGCGGCGCCGATGCGCTGGAAGAAATCCAGGTTCAGGTAGGGCGTCGAATGGTGTTCGCGGTACGTCTGCCGGTAGCAGCGGTTGAAAAAGCGCCATTGCGCCTCGCCGATTTCGGGGCCACGCAGTTGCCGGAAGGTGATGCCGGCGTCGGCCACGCGGCGCCGTTCGGCGCGAATGTTCTTGCGTTTCTTTTGCGAGAGCGTGGCCAGGAACGCTTCGAAGCTCTCATAGCCCGGGTTGGTCCAGTGGAACTGCACGCCGTGGCGCATCAGCATGCCGGCGTCTTGCATCAGCTCGGCCTCATGCTCGTCGGGAAACAGCACGTGCAGGGAAGACAACTGGCTTTGTTCCGCCAGCGCCAGCGCACATTGCAGCAGGTAGCCGCGCGCGTCTTCGTCCTCGGCCAGCAGCCGCGCGCCCTGTACGGGCGTGAAGGGAAGCGCGGACAGCAGCTTGGGGTAGTAGGGCAGGCGATGCTGCGCGTAGGCGTCGGCCCAGGCCCAGTCGAACACGTACTCCCCATAAGAGTGCGACTTCGCGTACAGCGGCATGGCCGCCGCAAGGCGCTCGCCACCCTCGGCGCGCGGCGCCCACAGCGTCAGGTAGCGCGGGCTCCAGCCGGTCTCGTCGCAGGCGCTGCCGCTGGCATGCATGGCATGCAGGAAGGCGTGGCGCAAGAACGGCGTGGCCCCGGGCTGGGCCGCCACCAAGGCGTCCCATTCGGCTTCGGGCAGCTCGGACAGATCGAAAACGATCTGCGTGCGATAATTCTCCATCCGCTCGTGTTCCTGTCCGCCTTGTGCCGCAGCCGCCCCTGGGGTGGCCGCATCAGGCTGGTCGGAGCCGGGCTTGAAAGATTCAGACTGCATTGCGCTAGATTCGCTCATCATTGGCGCTGCCCTTGGGCAGGCCCTTGTTCCGGCGTGGCCGATACGGCCGATACGGCCGATACGGCTGATCGCGCCGCGCCCGCGGGAGGCGGGTGGGGCGACGGTTGAGTCTACCGGAAATGGCGCGGTGCGGCAGGCCACATCCGGCCGCTGGCAGGCAGGCTAAAATCTCTCACTAACCAACGACTATATAAGGGGCCAATATGAAGCAGATTACCGCCATCATCAAACCGTTCAAGCTGGACGAAGTGCGCGAGGCGCTGGCTGACGTCGGCGTGACCGGCCTGACGGTAACCGAGGTGAAGGGTTTTGGCCGCCAGAAGGGGCATACCGAGCTGTATCGCGGCGCGGAATATGTGGTCGACTTCCTGCCCAAGATCAAGATCGAGGTCGTGGTTGCCGAGAACCAGCTCGACACCGTGCTGGATGCCATCGTCAAGGCAGCGCACACGGGCAAGATCGGCGACGGCAAGATCTTCGTGACCGAGATCGAGCGCGTGATCCGTATCCGCACCGGCGAGCAGGACGAAGCCGCCGTTTAAGCGTTCAGGCTTTTTTAGCGTTCAAGCGCCGGCGGGCAATTCTGGCGGTCCCACGGGAGGGGGCGCCGGGATTGCCGCGGGCGTCGTTGCCCGGCTCGGCACTGCCTAGCTCGGCAGCTTCCAGCCGAAGCGCACGCTCAGC
Source organism: Cupriavidus sp. CuC1 (assembly GCF_044627735.1). NCBI lineage: Bacteria > Pseudomonadati > Pseudomonadota > Betaproteobacteria > Burkholderiales > Burkholderiaceae > Cupriavidus > Cupriavidus sp. CuC1. The sequence goes on from NZ_JBIUHC010000008.1 coordinate 45,788, forward strand.
AGGCGCGCCGCCGTGATGGTGATGGCGCCCGCCAGCAGGGCCAGTTCCTGCTCGGCCCGCATCCAGGTCAGGCCAACATAGACCCAGCAGCCGACAAAAGCGCAGGTGGCATAAGGCGAGCGGTCACGCAGGATCATCGGCACCTCGTTGCACAGCACGTCGCGCACCACGCCGCCGAACACCGAAGAGATGATGCCCATCATGACCGCCACGGTCGGGGTCATCTGCGCCACCAGCGCGAGCGATGTGCCGGTGACGGAAAACAGCCCCAGGCCGATTGCATCGGCCGTGATCATGGTGCGCTCGGACGCTACCCGGCTGACCACGCGCAGCACGAACGACGCGCCGAGCGACATCACGAAGATCAGGATCACATAGCCTTCGTGGTCGACCCAGTAGAAGGGGCGGCGGTCCAGCAGCACGTCGCGCACCGTGCCGCCGCCGAAGGCGGTGGCGAACGCCACCACGAAAGTGCCCACGGCATCGAAGCGCTGCTTGCGCGCATCGACCACGCCGGAGACGGCAAAGGCGAGCACGCCCACCACTTCCATGACATGCAGGATCAGGGGCAGCCGCCCCATCAGGAGATCGAGCGGCAGATGCATCGTGCGCGCCGTCTCAGGCGTGCGGCTGGCGCAGCAGCACCATCAACGCGCCGGCGCCACCCTCGGCGCCGCGTGCCTGCACGAAGGCCAGCACTTCTTCCTTCTGTACCAGCCAGCTGCGCACCTTGCCCTTGAGCACGGGCGTCTTGTCCGGCGAGCCGTTGCCCTTGCCGTGGATCACGCGCACGCAGCGCACGCCACGCTTGACCGAGCGCCGCACGAACTCGGCCAGCGCCTCGCGCGCTTCGTCGCTGCGCAGGCCGTGCAGGTCGATCTTGTCCTGGGGCACCCATTCGCCGCGGCGCAGTTTCCTGACTACGTCCATGCCGATGCCGGGGCGGCGGAACGACAGGGTTCCATCGGTATCCAGCAGGCTTTCGACGTCGAACTCGTCGGAAAGCGACGCGGCCAGCACGGCTTTGTCGTCCAGCTGGGTTTGTACCGGCACGGGCGCGGGGTGGCGCGGGGCGGGGTTGACGCGGTTGCGGTCGCGCAGGGTGTTGACGTTGCCTACGCTGCTGCGGAATACGTCGGCCTCTTCGCGGGCGCGCTGCGCCGCTTCGTCCGCCGCGCGGCGCTCGGCTTCACGCCGCTCGGTGTCGGCCTTGAGGGAGTCGCGCAGGCCGGACAGGTCGGTCAGGCCGAAACGCTGGGGCTGGCTGGCGGGTTTGGCGGATTTCTTGGCGCCGTGCGTCATGGAGTGTCTCCGGGGTGCTCGGCGTGATTATAGGGTGGGCAGGCCCGGCCTTTGTCTCAGCTTGCCGACAAAGCCGGCTCTGCGTTGTCGTGCTCCCCTCCCCCCCTGAGGGGAGAGGGAGACAGCCGTCGTCATGGCGCGCGGCTTTGGCCTGTTCGGCGGCTTCGGCTGATGCTACAGGTTTGTCAGCAGCCTTAGTCTCTTTACTGCAGGGCTTCCACGTAACGCTGCGCGTCCAGCGCTGCCATGCAGCCCGTGCCGGCGCTGGTGATCGCCTGGCGATAGATGTGGTCCTGCACGTCGCCGGCAGCGAACACGCCCGGGATGCTGGTGGCCGTGGCATCGCCGGCCAAGCCGGTCTTGGTCACGATGTAGCCGTTTTTCATGTCGAGCTGGCCTTCGAACAGGTCGGTATTGGGCTTGTGGCCGATGGCGATGAACACGCCCGCCAGCTTGAGCTCTTCGGTCTTGTCGCCCTGGGCATCGCGCAACTTGATGCCGGTCACGCCCGATTCGTCGCCCACCACCTCGTCCAGCACGGTGTTGTAGCGGATTGCGATACGGCCTTCCTTCTCGCGCTGGAGCAGGCGGTCGACCAGGATCGGCTCGGCGCGGAACTTGTCGCGGCGGTGGATCAGGGTGACCTTGCTGGCGATATGCGACAGGTAGAGCGCTTCCTCCACCGCGGTGTTGCCGCCGCCGACCACGGCCACTTCCTGGTTCTTGTAGAAGAACCCGTCGCAGGTGGCGCAGGCCGACACGCCGCGGCCCATGAACAGCTCTTCCGACTGCAGGCCAAGGTACTGGGCCGAGGCGCCGGTGGCGATGATCAGCGAATCGCAGGTGTATTCACCGGCATCGCCAACCAGGCGGATCGGGCGTTCGGTCAGCTTGGCGGTATGGATGTGATCGAAGATGATTTCGGTGTTGAAGCGCTCGGCATGCTCCAGGAAGCGCTGCATCAGTTCCGGGCCTTGCACGCCGTTGGCGTCGGCGGGCCAGTTTTCCACGTCGGTGGTGGTCATCAGCTGGCCACCCTGGGCCAGACCGGTGATCAGCACCGGCTGCAGGTTGGCGCGGGCCGCGTAGACGGCGGCGGTATAGCCGGCGGGGCCGGAACCGAGAATCAGCACTTTTGCGTGTTTGGCCATGATGCTTTCCTAAGGCTGGTGCGCCTTGATGCGCACTAGCGTGAATCGAAACCAGCATTATAAGTGGACCGGCGTTTGCTCACTGTTGCAAATTCCAATGAGAGCGATAGCCCCGGCCAAGGTTAAAATGGCCACCACCACCCTCTTCAAATGGCAACCCAGACCCAAGGCATGGCCCGAGCTACTACCACAACACGTACCGATCCTTCCGCGCTGCCCTCGCGCATCGGCAAGCTGCTGGGCGAAGTGCGCTGGTTCCTGTTGCTGGCGGTCACACTGGCCTTCGTCTGCATCCTGGCCAGCTACAGCAAGGCGGACCCCGGCTGGTCGCACGCCAACCAGGTAGCCGACATCCACAACCTCGGCGGTCGCGTGGGCGCTTGGATGGCCGATGTGCTGTTCTTCGTCTTCGGCTTCTCCGCCTACTGGTGGGCCGTGCTGCTGGTGCGCCGCTGCTGGCGCGGCTGGCGCGCGCTGACCGCCGAGCTGCCCGAGCGCACCGGCGAGGCCCGGCAGGGCCTGGTGGTGAGCTGGATCGGCTTTGGCCTGTCGCTGATCGCCAGCATGGGGCTGGAAGCCATCCGCATGTACCCGCTGCGCGCCGCGCTGCCGCGCGCCCCCGGTGGCGTGCTGGGCGACCTGCTGGGCGGCTGGATGCAGATGGCGCTGGGCTTTACCGGCGCCACGCTGCTGCTCTTGCTGACGCTGGCCATCGGCCTGTCGCTGTTCTTCCATTTCTCGTGGCTGTCGGTGGCCGAGCACGTGGGCGGCTTCGTCGAGACGCTCTTCCTCGGCTTCAAGGCGCGCCGGGAGAGCAAGCAGGACCGCATCATCGGCGAGGCGGCCAAGGTCGTGCGCACCGAAACCGTGGAGGTGCAGCGGGTCAAGATCGAGGAAGCCGCGCCGGTGCAGATCGTGCGGCCGCAGGCGGTGCCCAAGCACGAGCGCGTGGAGCGCGAGAAGCAGCAGCCGCTGTTCGCCGATATCCAGGACTCCGACCTGCCGCCGCTGGCGCTGCTGGACCCCATCCCGACCCACCAGGAAACGGTGAGCGCGGAAACGCTGGAATTCACCTCGCGCCTGATCGAGAAGAAGCTCAAGGACTTTGGCGTCGAGGTCAAGGTGGTGGCGGCCTACCCGGGCCCGGTCATCACCCGCTATGAGATCGAGCCGGCCACCGGCGTCAAGGGCAGCCAGGTGGTCAACCTGGCGCGCGACCTGGCGCGTTCGCTGTCGCTGGTCTCCATCCGGGTGGTGGAAACCATCCCCGGCAAGGTCTACATGGGGCTGGAACTGCCCAACCCCAAGCGCCAGACGGTGCGGCTGTCCGAGATCCTCGGCTCGCAGGTCTACAACGAGAGCGCATCCAATCTCACCATGGCGCTGGGCAAGGACATCGCCGGCAAGCCCATGGTGGCGGATCTCGCCAAGATGCCGCACTGCATGGTGGCCGGCACCACCGGCTCCGGCAAGTCGGTGGGCATCAACGCCATGATCCTGTCGCTGCTCTACAAGGCCAAGGCCGAGCAGGTGCGGCTGATCCTGATCGATCCGAAAATGCTCGAAATGAGCGTCTACGAAGGCATCCCGCACCTGCTGTGCCCGGTGGTGACGGATATGCGCCAGGCCGGCAACGCCCTGAACTGGGCGGTCGGCGAGATGGAGCGGCGCTACAAGCTGATGAGCAAGCTGGGCGTGCGCAACCTGGCCGGCTACAACAAGAAGATCGACGAAGCCGCGGCGCGCGAGGAAAAGCTCCCCAATCCGTTCAGCCTGACCCCGGACGCGCCAGAGCCGCTCGAAAAGCTGCCGATGATCGTGATCGTCATCGACGAGCTGGCCGACCTGATGATGGTGGTGGGCAAGAAGGTGGAAGAGCTGATCGCGCGCATCGCGCAGAAGGCCCGCGCCGCAGGCATCCACCTGGTGCTGGCCACGCAGCGCCCGTCGGTCGACGTGATTACCGGGCTGATCAAGGCCAACGTGCCAACCCGCATCGCCTTCCAGGTCAGCAGCAAGATCGATTCGCGCACCATCCTCGACCAGCAGGGCGCGGAAGCGCTGCTCGGCATGGGCGACATGCTCTACCTCGCGCCGGGCACCGGCGTGCCGATCCGCGTCCACGGCGCCTTTGTCTCCGACGATGAAGTGCACCGCGTGGTCGAAAAGCTAAAGGAAGGCGGCGAGACCAACTACATCGAGGGCATCCTCGAAGGCGGCGTGGCCGAGGGCGACCTGGGCAGCGATGGCATGGGCGGCGGCGCTGGCATTGGCGGCGGCGGCGAGGCCGATCCGCTCTACGACCAGGCAGTCGACGTGGTGCTGAAGAACCGCCGAGCCTCGATCTCGCTGGTGCAGCGCCACCTGCGCATCGGCTACAACCGGGCCGCGCGGCTGCTCGAGGACATGGAGAAGGCCGGCCTGGTCTCCGCCATGTCGGGCAACGGCAATCGCGACATCCTGGCCCCGGCCGGCACGGCCCGCGAGGAAGAATAATCTGCCGCGCGTAACATGCTGTTACGCGCGAAGCACATCGTTGCGGAATCCGGCGCCCGTGCGCCGCTCTAACCGGACAGGCAGCGCAGCCGCCCCGGCGGTGCGCATCCTCCAACCCAGCAAGGACAACACCATGCGAATCCGCATTCTCGTGTCGGCGTGCGCCGCGGCGGCCATGCTGTCGCTGACAGCGACGGCGGCCATGGCGGCCGGCACCGACCAGCTCCAGGCCTTCGTGGCGGGCGTGAAGAGCGCCAAGGGCGAATTCACCCAGCGCCAGGTCAAGGGGCAGGGCGACAGCCTCAAGGTGGCCAGCACATCCAGCGGCACGTTCGCTTTTTCTCGCCCCGGCAAGTTCACCTGGCGCTACGTCAAGCCTTACGACCAGTTGCTGCAGGCCGACGGCCAGACGCTCTACATCTACGACAAGGACCTCAACCAGGTCACCGAGCGCAAGCTCGATGGCGCCCTGGGTTCCAGCCCCGCCGCGATCCTGTTCGGCAGCAATGACCTGGAAAAGAACTTTGTCGTGAAGAACGGCCCCACGCGCGATGGCGTGGAGTGGCTTGAGCTTACCCCCAGGGCCAAGGACACGCAGTTCGAGCGCATCGGCATCGGCTTCAAGAGCGGCAACCTGGAAGCGATGGAGTTGCGCGATGCCTTCGGCAACACCACGCTGCTGACCTTCAGCGCGATGCAGAAGAACCCCGTGCTGCCGGCCGACACCTTCCGGTTCGCGGTGCCCAAGGGCGCCGATGTGCTCAAGCAATGAGGCGCCCCATGATCCCCGCATTCCTTGCGCTGCCGGCCTGGCGCCGTGGCGGTGCCATTGCCGGCATTGGCGCTGCCGCGCTGCTGGCCGCGTGCGCCAGCCCCGGCGCCAGCAAGCAGTTCGACGTGGATGCCTTCCTGCGCGCCTCCGATACGGCGCTGCCGGAAGTGCTGGCCAACCCGGATTTCCTCTCCGCCACGCAGGCCAGCGCCAACGATTGCGCCGTGCTGCTGCAGTCGGTCACCAGCGGCGTGCTGGAAGGGCTGCCGCCCGCCGGCAGCGGACGCGGGCCCGCCTGGCTGCTGCATCCGGCCGGCGCCCCGGCCAACGTGTGGCTGGTGGTCAGCAAGAACGGTGGCGAACGGACCTGCCATGGGCCGCTTCCAGCCGATGCCATGAAGGCATTGGTGGAGCGCGCCAGCACTTGAATGTGATGCGTGGATAGTGCCGGGACGTGATGGCAGCCCCGGCGGGCTCTGCCATTCCGATGTGCGTCTCAATCATCACTTTTACACTTCCCGACTCGCTGCGAGAAAAATGACAACGTTGTAACTTGACCCCGGAAACAGGAATGATTATTGTTCTGTTTCTCACTTGTCTTGCCAAAGATGCATCCAAGGCATCTTCAGGACGGCATACATCAATCATCGAAGGGGGAGAGTCATGACCGTATTCCGCCGCTTGCTGCCGCGGGCCGCTGCGCTCGCTGTTCTGGCATTGCCGCTCGCCGTGTCCGCCCAGGAGAAGGTGCTGAACCTTTACACCGCGCGCCACTACCAGACCGACGAAGCGCTCTACGCCAACTTCACCAAGCAGACCGGCATCAAGATCAACCGCATCGAAGGCCAGGAAGACCCGCTGCTGGAGCGCATCAAGAGCGAGGGTGCCAATAGCCCGGCCGATGTGTTCATCACCGTCGACATCGGCCGGCTGTGGCGGGCCCAGCAGGCGGGCGTGTTCGCGCCGCTCAAGTCGAGCGTGCTGGAGTCGCGCATTCCCGCCAACTACCGCGACCCGAATGGCGACTGGTTCGGTTTCTCGGCGCGGGCCCGCGTGATCGCCTACAACAAGGCCACGGTCAAGCCCGGCGACATCAAGACCTACGAGGATCTCGCCGATCCCAAGTGGAAGGGCAAGCTTTGTATCCGCTCCAGCGGCCACGTGTACAACCTGTCGCTGATGTCCAGCCTGATCGCCCATGACGGCGAGGCCAAGACCGAGCAATGGACGCGCGGCGTGGTGGCCAACCTGGCCCGTGCGCCCAAGGGCGGGGACACCGACCAGCTCAAGGCGGTGGCAGCGGGCGAGTGCGAGATCGCGGTGGCCAACACCTACTACATCGCCCGTATCCTCAAGTCGACCAAGCCCGAGGACAAGGCCGTGGCGGAAAAGCTCGGCGTGCTGTGGCCCAACCAGGCCAGCCAGGGCGTGCACATGAACATCTCCGGCGGCGGCATGCTCAAGCATGCGCCCAACAAGGAGTCGGCGCGCGCGTTCCTGGAGTACCTGGCCAGCGACGAGGCGCAGCGCTATTTTGCCGATGGCAACAATGAGTGGCCGGTGGTGGAAAACGTGAAGATCAGCAATGCGGCGCTGGAAGCCCTGGGCAGCTTCAAGGCGGACAAGATCAACGTGGCCGAACTGGGCAAGCACCAGCCGCAAGCGCAGAAGCTGGCGGACAAGGCTGGGTACAAGTAAGAAGCAAGAAGGCGCCAGCGCGACCTGGCTGGCGGGGCGGAAATGGCGGCGTGAGCCGCCATTTCCCATTTACGGCTTGGGTACTGGCCTGGCTTTGGCCCCGGGCCGCTTGGCGGCCTTGCCCTCGCTGCCTTCGCCATTTTCAAGGCGCCGGAAGTTCAGCTTTGCGCCGCGTTCCCTGTGCTTCTCGAAGGTCATCTTCAACTGCTCGCGCCGCTTCTTGTGCGTGTGGCCCAACGTGCCAGCCGCATACGGGAGCTTGGCCACTACCGCACCCGCGGTCTGGCGCGCCAGCAGCACGTCCAGCGCCTGCCGCGCGCGCACCTGGGCGTGCAGCAGCGCATCCGAGGGATTGGCCTTGGCTCGGTTCATGTCGTAGGGCAGCATGACCGGCCCGGCAAGCTGGCGCAGCGCCGCGCGGATATGCGGGCTGTCCAGCCCGGCCTCGTGGAGGACCCAGGCGGCGTCATGGCGCAGCCACGGCTCCGGGTCGCCGAGCTTGCGCAGCAGGGCAAGCGAGATATCGGCCTGGCGGTAACCGTGCGCGCGCCTTACCGCGTTGAGCGCGATGCGCCTGACATGGGAGTTCTCGTGATCGAACAGGTCCGCCACCAGGCGCTCGACCATGCCAGGTTTTTCCAGCTGTTCAGCCAGTTGGCCCGCCAGGGCGATTTCCTCGACTGCGCTGATCCGGTCTTGCCGGGTCATCCGGTTCAGGTTGAACACGAGCATGCGGTAACGAAGCTGCATAACACTCCCTGAAAACGCGGCGAACAAATGCCGGGCAAGGATTGCGGCCGGCACAGTCATGATGCGGCGCGAAGCACGCCAGCGGCGGGGGCAGACCGCTTTGGCTCGCGCGAGAAAGGGCGCGGCGAGCCGGGGCGCAGCTTCGGACTAGGGGGATATCGGCAATACGTTGAAGATCTTTAGGAAAATTCGCAAGCTATTCCCGTCTGCTATGTCCGCCGGTTATTCCCGCGCATCCCGCCGTATCGAGCGCGACAGCAGGATCACCGGCAGCAGGCTCACCGCCACGATCACCAGCGAGGCGGTGGCGGCCTCGGCCAGGCGCTCGTCGGAGGCCAGGTTGTAGGCCTGCACGGCCAGCGTGTCGAAGTTGAACGGCCGCATCACGAAGGTGGCCGGCAGCTCCTTCATGACATCGACGAAGACGATCAACGCCGCGGTCAGCAGGCTGCCGCGCAGCATCGGCAGGTGCACGCGCCGCAGCGTGGCGCCGGGGCCGTGGCCAAGACTGCGCGCCGCTGCGTCCATGCCCGGCGTGATCTTGACCAGGCCAGCGTTGACGGTTTGCAGCGCCACGCCCAGAAAGCGCACCAGGTAGGCATAGACCAGCGCGGCAATGCCGCCGGTCAGCAGGAGCCCGGCCGACCATCCCAGATGCTGCTGCAGCCAGGCCGACATGGCATTGTCCAGCCGCGCCACCGGCACCAGCACGCCGACCGCCACCACCGAGCCGGGCAGGGCATAGCCCATGCCGCACACCCGCGTCAGCGCGCGCAGCAGCCAGCCCCGGCCGGCGGCCATGCCGCGCCCCGCATAACCGATCACCAGCGCTGCCAGCACCGCAATCAGCGCGGTGACGCTGGCCAGCGCGAAGCTGTTGCGCACCAGGCCGATAAAGCGCGGGCCCAACTGCGCGTCGCCTTCGGCCAGCGCCATCTTGCACAGCATCAGCGCCGGGATGGCAAAGCCCAGCAGCACGGGCACCACGCCTACCAGCAACGCCAGCGCGGCACGCCAGCCGTGCAGCCGGTAGGCCGGCGCGCGGCGCTGGCCGCCGTGCACGCGGGCGCGGCCGCGACTGGCGCGCTCGGCCAGCAGGATGCCGATCACGAACAGCAGCATGCAGGCCGACAACTGCGCTGCCGCGTTCTTGTCGCCCAGCGAGAACCAGGCGCGGTAGATGCCCGTGGAAAAGGTCGGGATGCCGAAATAGGCCACCGTGCCGAAATCGGCCAGTGTCTCCATCAGCGCGAGCGCGGTGCCGGCCACAATGCCGGGCCGCGCCAGCGGCAGCATCACGCGCCAGATGCTGCCCCAGGTGCCATAGCCAAGCAGCCTTGCCGCTTCCAGCGTGTTCAGCGTCTGCTGCAGGAAGGCCGCGCGCGCGGTCAGGTAGACATAGGGGTAGAGCACCAGCGTGAACAGCACGATGGCGCCGCCCAGCGAGCGGATATCGGGGAACCAGTATTCGCGCGCACGCCAGCCGGTCACTTCGCGCAGCCAGCTTTGCACCGGGCCGGCGAACTGCAGGGCATCGGTATAGGCGTAGGCAATGACATAAGCCGGCATCGCCAGCGGCAGCACCAGCGCCCATTCCAGCCAGGCCCGCCCGGTGAACCGGTAGGTGCTGACCAGCCACGCGGTGGGCACGCCTACCAGCAGCACGCCGGCGCAGACCCCGGCCAGCAGCCACAGTGTGTTGCCAACGTACTCGGCCAGGACCGTGTCGGCCAGATGCCGCCAGGTGTCGCCGCTGGGCACGAGCAGGCTGCCGGCCACCTGCGCGATCGGCAGGGCGATCAGCAGCGCGGCCAGGGCGGCAACCAGGGCTAGCGGGTGCAGGCGGCGGGTACGGCTCGGGCGAAGCAGGATCATGCGGCAGCGGATTGGGTGGTGGGTTTGGTGCGGGACAGGTCGAGGCCCGGCGGCAGGGCTCGGTCGGCAGGCCTTGCGAGGCCAGTCCCGCATTCTAGCAATGCGGGTACGCAGGGCGACACATCCGCATGTGACAGACATCAAGGGCCTGCGTCCATATAATGCTCGGCATGCCAGGCCACCCGCATTCCAATTCATCCATGCCAGCACGATCCGATATCGTGATCGAGGTCGATCGCATCCACCATGGCTTTGGCAGCCAGCGCGTTGTCAACGACCTGTCCTTCACCCTCGCGCGCGGCAGCATCGCCTGCCTGCTCGGCCCCAGCGGTTGCGGCAAGACCACCGTGCTGCGCGCCATCGCGGGTTTCGAGCCGCTGCGCGAAGGCCGCATCCTGCTGCAAGGGCAGGTGATGTCGTCGCCAGGGTTTGCCGTGGCGCCCGAGCACAGGCGCATCGGCATGGTCTTCCAGGACTACGCCTTGTTCCCGCACCTGAGCGTGGCGGACAACGTGGCCTTCGGGCTGCATGCCGTGCGCCGCGGCGAACGCGCGGCGCGGGTCGAAGAAATGCTCGCGCTCGTGGGCCTGGCCGGATCCGGCGGCAAGTTCGCGCATGAACTCTCGGGCGGCCAGCAGCAGCGCGTGGCGCTGGCTCGCGCACTGGCGCCAAAGCCGGAGTTGCTGCTGCTCGACGAGCCGTTCTCCAACCTTGACATCGAGCTGCGCGAGCGCTTGAGCCTGGAGGTGCGCGACATCCTCAAGGCCCAGGGCGCCACCGCCATCCTGGTCACGCACGACCAGTACGAGGCCTTTGCCATGGCCGACGAGATCGGCGTGATGCACGCCGGCGCCATCGAGCAGTGGGACAGCGCGCACAACCTGTATCACCGGCCGGCCACGCGCGTGGTCGCGGACTTCATCGGGCAGGGCGTGCTGATGCCGGGCCAGCTTGCCAGCCCGCACTCGGTCACGCTGGAACTCGGCACGCTGCACAGCAACGAGCCGCTGGGCGTTCCGCCTGCCACGGCAGAGGTCGATGTGCTGATCCGCCCCGACGATATCGTCCACGACGACGACAGCCCGCTGCGTGCCCAGATACTGCACAAGGCCTTTCGCGGCGCAGAGATCCTGTACACCCTGCGCCTGGCCGGCGGCGGGCAGGTACTGTCGCTGGTGCCTTCGCACCACGATCATGCGCTAGGCGAACACATCGGCATTCGCGTGGAGGTTGACGACGTGGTGGCGTTCCGGCGCGGCTGAGCGCACGCCCCAAGGGTCCTGGCAGCTTGCTTGCTTACTGATTTGTCTTTCCCGACACGACGGCTTCAAGGCTTCAAGGCTTCAAGGCTTCATGGCTTCATGGCCTCACTACCTCCCGATGCCAGGACTCTCATCATGTTTTCTTCCCTGAAGTGCGCATCCCGGCCGCTGCGCCGCCAATGCCTGCGCAGCGGCCTGCTGCTGGCCTTGCCGCCCGCTTTGCGTGCCTCGGTGGACGCCCGCGCAGGCGACCGAGCAAAAGCAGTGGGCCCGCCTGGGCACCCGCCTGGCAGAGAACGCCGCGCGCATGCGCGCCAACGGCGTGACCATCCAGGACAACCCCGCTCCGGCGGTGCAGCTGGCACTGCGCGATGCCGGCGCGGGCGCGGTGACGGCCTGGCGCACGCGCGTGGGCAGCGAGCGTGCTGGCGTGCTGGATGCCTTCACGCGCAATGAGCGCGCCGCGCGCTGATTCGCCAGCCGTGGCGGGCTGCGCGGCCCGCCGCGCGCGATGGTCTACACTGTCAGGTTCCTAGGCGCAGCGGGCACGCACCGTGCGCGCCTGACCTGACATAAAGGCCTGAATACCGTGGCGGACACGCTGTTTTCCGAAGCTCCCGATCGTTCCCAACAACCCCTGGCCGAGCGCCTGCGCCCGCGTAATATCGACGAGGTGATCGGCCAGCAACACCTGCTTGGCGCCGGCAAGCCGCTGCGGGTGGCGTTCGCGTCCGGCGAGCCGCATTCCATGATCCTGTGGGGCCCGCCCGGCGTGGGCAAGACCACGCTGGCGCGGCTGATGGCCACGGCCTTCGATGCCGAGTTCATCGCGTTGTCGGCGGTGCTGTCCGGCGTCAAGGACATCCGCGAGGCAGTCGAGCGTGCCGAGCAATACCGGGCCCACGGACGGCGCACGCTGGTGTTCGTGGACGAGGTGCACCGCTTCAACAAGAGCCAGCAGGACGCCTTCCTGCCGCACGTGGAAAGCGGGCTGTTCACCTTTATCGGCGCCACCACCGAGAACCCGTCCTTCGAGGTCAACGGCGCATTGCTGTCGCGCGCCGCGGTGTATGTGCTCAAGAGCCTGGACGACGCGGAGCTGACGCAACTGGCGCGGCGCGCCAGCGAAGAGCTGGGCGGCCTGCAGTGGGAGGAAGAGGCGCTGCAGCTGATCGTGGCCTCGGCCGATGGCGATGGCCGCAAGCTGCTCAACAATATCGAGATCGTGGCGCGCGCCGCGCGCAGTGCCAACGCGCCGGTCATCGACAACGCGTTGCTCGGCAGCGCCTTGTCGGAGAACCTGCGCCGCTTCGACAAGGGCGGCGACGCGTTCTACGACCAGATCAGCGCGCTGCACAAGTCCGTGCGCGGCTCCGATCCCGATGCCACGCTGTACTGGTTCTGCCGCATGATCGACGGCGGCGCCGATCCGCGCTACCTGGCGCGGCGCATCGTGCGCATGGCGTGGGAGGACATCGGCCTGGCCGATCCGCGTGCCGCCCGCATCACGCTGGATGCCGCCGAAACCTACGAACGGCTGGGCTCGCCCGAAGGCGAGCTCGCGCTGGCGCAAGCCTTGATCTACCTGGCCGTGGCGCCCAAGTCCAATGCCGGCTACAACGCCTACAACACCGCGCGTGCCTTCGTGGCCAAGGACAAGTCGCGCGGCGTGCCGGTGCACCTGCGCAATGCGCCGACCAAGCTAATGAAAGAACTCGGCTACGGCCACGCCTACCGCTACGCGCACGACGAGCCCGAAGCCTATGCCGCCGGCGAGCACTACTTCCCCGACGACCTCAAGCGCCCGGGCTGGTACAAGCCCACGCCGCGCGGGCTAGAAGGCAAGATCGGCGACAAGCTGCGCCACCTGCGAGATCTTGACGCGCAATGGCACCGGCAGCAGGGCAAAGGCAGGGGCAGGGACGACGACGGTGGCGACGGCGGCGGGGCCCAATAGCGCGCATCGCCGTTGCCCGGCGGCGTGTCCTCGCGAACAGCGGGCGATCCGCCAGCCTGTTCTCCAGTCGGCGCAACGGTGTCAGCCCCGGCCAGTACAGTAAAATGCCGGATCCGCCAGCATGTCGCTGGCCAATGCACCTGCCCTCACACGCAACATGCTAGACATCCAGCTGTTCCGCAAAGACATCGACGCCGTGGCGCAACGCCTTGCCACGCGCGGATTCCAACTCGACGTAGCGGCCTTCCAGGCACTCGAAGCCGAGCGCAAGCAACTGCAGACCCGGACCGAGGAACTGCAGGCGCGCCGCAACAGCCTCTCCAAGCAGATCGGCATGCTCAAGGGCAAGGGCGAGGACGCCTCCGCGGTGATGGCCGAAGTCGGCGGCATCGGCGATGCCCTCAAGGCATCGGCCGCGCGCCTGGACGAAATCCAGGCCCAGCTCGCCGATATCCTGGAGGCCATCCCCAACCTGCCGCACGAAAGCGTGCCGGTGGGCCGGGATGAGACCGGCAACGTGGAAGTGCGCCGCGTCGGCACACCCCGCAGCTTCGACTTCGAGGTCAAGGACCATGTCGACGTGGGCGAGCGCCTCGGGCTGGATTTCGATACCGCGAGCAAGGTCACGGGCTCGCGCTTCGCCATGCTGCGCGGTGGCATCGCACGCATGCACCGCGCGCTGGTGCAGCTGATGCTGGACACCCACACGATCGAGCACGGCTACACCGAGATGTACGTGCCCTACATCGTCAATGCCGCATCGATGCGCGGCACCGGCCAGCTGCCCAAGTTCGAAGAGGACCTGTTCAAGGTGCCGCGCAAGGTCGGCAGTGAAGAGGGCGAGCGCATCGAGAACTTCTACCTGATCCCCACGGCGGAGGTACCGCTGACCAACATCGTGCGCGACGCCATCGTGGCCGGCGACAAGCTGCCGCTGCGTTTCGTTGCCCACACGCCTTGCTTCCGCTCGGAAGCCGGCTCCTACGGCCGCGACACGCGCGGCATGATCCGCCAGCATCAGTTCGACAAGGTCGAGCTCGTGCAGGTGGTGCAGCCCGAGCACTCGTTCGATGCGCTGGAGCAGCTCACCGGCCACGCCGAAGCTATCCTGAAGAAGCTCGACCTGCCGTTCCGCACCGTGGTGCTGTGCACCGGCGACATGGGCTTTGGCAGCACCAAGACCTATGACCTCGAAGTGTGGATCCCCGCGCAGGGCACCTACCGCGAGATCAGCTCCTGCTCGAACATGAGCGACTTCCAGGCCCGCCGCATGCAGGCCCGCTTCCGTGCGGGCCAGGGCAAGCCGGAACTGCTGCATACGCTCAACGGCTCCGGCCTGGCGGTTGGCCGCACGCTGGTGGCGATCCTGGAAAACTACCAGAACGCCGATGGTTCGCTGACGGTGCCGGCCGCATTGCAGCCGTATCTGGGCGGCCTGGCGCGCCTTGAGCCCGAGGCGTAATTTTTCACGCGAGGGGCTTGCGGGGCAAACAAGGTTTCCTCTATAATCTTGTTCTTCGCGACAAGCGACCCAGTTACCGGAGAGGTGGCAGAGTGGTCGAATGTACCTGACTCGAAATCAGGCGTAGGTGCGAGCCTACCGTGGGTTCGAATCCCACCCTCTCCGCCAGCAGTACGCAAAGCCCCACGATTCCTCACAGAGTCGTGGGGCTTTTGCTTTGGGGGTACGGTTCGCGCGTTTTCTGCACAATGCGCGGCACAACGCGCGGCACGATGGCGGCAGGCATCGTTGCACAGGTCACTGAGCCAGCTCGCGCGATATACTCTGCTCATCGCTGCAACCACAGCGATCGGGATTGGCGTCCCGAACGAAAAGGCGGACAGTCGCCGCCAGGCGATTTTTTACGTCCGTTTTGCCTCTGCGCGCTTTTCATTGGGCGGGCCTGGGCAGGGGAGCCTTCGGGCTCGCCGGATCCTTTTCGCCGGTACGCCAACCTTGCCTTGCGCCCGCCCACCCCGATTGGCGTCGGGGTGGGGGATCGAAACCGCATGAAAAGGAGGCAGCACCATGCCCCAGGTTTTCCTCGCCCATCAAAGGCAATCGAAACACCCAACATTCCCCTTAGGCTCACGTCGCACGCAGGCCAGGCTCCAGGAGGCGTGCCATGGGTAAGCACTGCCGCTACGGCATCACAGCCGAACACGCCGAGTCGGCAATGTTTGTCACTACACGCACCTCGCTCGAGGATCCTTTGAGTCTGGCCGCCGAGCGTGCCGCGCAGCTCTATGGATTGCTGTTCATGATTAGCGAATATGCGGCCTCTGGCGATACCTTCAGCGCACTAAAACAGGAAATCCAGAACGGTGTCTTTTCTTTGGCGGCCGGGTTGGCTCGCGAGACGCTGGTGTTGAGTGAACTGGCCGCCCAGCGTGGCGAGGGAGGCGTGGCGTAATCGATGGCAGTGCCTGGGCTTCGAAGCGCGCCGGACATGGCAACCTGGGTGCCGGACCTCTATATTGGTTAAGTGGCAACCGCCACGTCGACCAGAATGGAGGTAAGGCATGAGCCGGAACGCTCACTCCAATTCGAAGCGGCCGTCCCCGAATATCCGCATAGAGAAACGGCACAGCAAGGAGAGCGAGGTGCAGGAGGTTTCTCAGAAGGACCCGAAGATGGCTGAACCTGGCGCGATGCGTCAGCGCACGCATCGCAAGTAATTTAGCCAACCCGCAGTCAACCACGCAGTCAACCCTGCGCACCCGCGCGGGGCCCGCAACCGGCCCCGCGCAGTCAATGCACTATCATGACGCTGCTCCGATTTGAACAGCCGCTCATGACACAGTCTTCTTACCAGCCTTCCCCGCACGCCTTGCCCGGCGCCGATGCGTCCTCCGACTATCTGCATGGCATGCCCTTTCGCCACTACAAGGGCGGTGCCTATGCCATCGTCGGGCTCGGCGTGATCGAGTCGGACCTGTCGCGGGTGGTGGTGTACGAGTCGATGCGGGATCGCTCCCGGTTGTGGGTGCGGCCGCTGGACGTATTCAGCGAAAGCGTGGCCACGCCGCAGGGCACGCAGCCGCGTTTCGCGCCAGACTGGCCGGCCGCGCTGGCTTGCCTGGCCTGGTTGCCGCGCGCGACCGTGCTGCAGGTGCTGGCCTGCTACGACGCGCCTTACCGGCATTACCACGATCGCCGCCATGTACTGGAGATGTTTGCGCTGGCGCAGGCGCGCGGCATTGCGCTTGCGCCAGCGCAGGCGCTTGCCGTGCTGTTCCACGACGCGGTCTACGTGCCGGGTTGCGAGCATAACGAAGCGGCATCGGCCGGGTTGATCGAAACCATGGTGAGCGGGGTCGATGCGGCGGTGACAGCGCTGGCCGCGCGCATCGTGATGGATACGTGCGGGCATCGTGCGTCGGTGCCAGAGTCCGAGGCGGTGCTGGATCTGGACCTGTCTCGGCTGGCTGCGCCTGAAGCGGAATTCGACGCCTGGACTCTCGCTGTGTTCGAGGAAAACAAGGCGCTGCTGGCCAATCGCACAGGCTTGTCCGGCGATGCCCTGTACGCGGCATTCATGCAGCGGCGGATCGCTTTCCTGCAGGCGATGGCGCAGCGGCCGCAGTTGTTCGCGACGCCCGCCTTTGCCGATTGCGAAGCGCCGGCACGCGCCAATATCGCGCGCATGGCGGCGGGGGGCTGAGCCGATGGTGGCTGCTCCCGTTCAAGCGCTCGCCGTGGTCCAGCCCGCTGGCGCGCCCTGGCTCACACCGGCAACCGCGCTGGGCGTGGTGGGCCTTCTCGCCTTGTTCGCGCTGTTGCTGCTCTGCGTGGTGCGCGGCCTGCTGCTGGTCATCCGCCCGCTGGTGCGCCGGCTCGATGCCGCGCGGCTGCGTGGCCGCGACGCGCTGCGCGTACGCGCCACGAAGCCGTGGCCGCGCGTTGCCAGCCTGCTGGAGCGCGATATCGTCGAGCTGCTCGTGCTGGCGGTGGGCGGAGTGCTGTTGCTGGCGTGCGCTGCCGCCTTGCTGTGGCTGGGTGAATCCATCGCCGAAGGCGCGCCACTGGTGCAGGTGGACCAGGCGGTGTTCGCGCAGCTTCGCGCATGGCAGCAAGGCTGGCTGGATACGGCCATGGTGGCGCTGACCGAGTTGGGCGGCGCGCGGGTGTCCGTGGCGGTGGGCGTGGCGGTCTTTGGCTGGCTGGCGTGGCGCCGGACTTGGGTGGCGGCGGCGTACTGGGTGGGGGCGCTGGTTGGCGCGCGCGCCTGCGTGATGGTGCTCAAGCTCGCCCTTGAGCGCAGCCGGCCGGCCAGCATCTACGGCGGCCTGGAGTCGTTCTCGTTTCCCAGCGGCCACGCCACCAGCAGCATGGTGACCTACGGCTTCCTGGCTTTCCTGTTGTGCCTGCGCCAGCCGTGGCGGGTACGGATGCCGGTGGTCGCGCTGACGGCGGTGGTGGTGACGCTGATCTGCCTGTCGCGGCTCTACCTTGGCATGCACTGGCTGTCCGACGTGCTGGCGGGCTGCGCGCTAGGCTTTGCCTGGATCGTGCTGCTGGGCACCGCGTACGTTACCCTGCATGCGCCGGAGCGCCTGGCGCCGCTGCGCCTGGGCGCGGTCGCCGCCGCGGCGGTGGTGGTGGTCGGGGCCTGGATCGTGGTGTTCCAGTTGCCCACCACGGTCGAGCGCTATCGCCGCGCGCTTACGGCTGGAACGGCTCCGCCGGCGGCAGTCGCGAGACCAGCAACTGATCGATCTTGTGATGGTCGATGTCCAGCACCTCAAAGCGGAATCCCGCGGCCTCGATCGCTTCCGATTTCTTCGGGATCCGTTTGAGCGTGTAGATGACGAGCCCGGCGGCGGTGTCGACGTAGTCTTCGCCGGGCAGCTCATCGAGCTCCAGCGCTTTCTTCAGGTCCACCAGCGGCGTCACGCCGTCGACCAGCCACGAACTCTCGTCGCGCCGCACGATCTGCTCGTCTTCGGTGGAGTAGATGATGTTGCCCATCAGCGCGCCAACGATATCGTCCAGCGTGACGATGCCCACCACCAGTCCATACTCGTTCATCACCACCGCAAAATTCTGGTGCATCTCGCGAAAGCGCGTGAGCGATTCGGTGAGCGTCAGCGTGTCCGGGATCACCAGCACATTCTTGTCGTGGTGCTTGCCGATATTGCCGATGTTGCCGATCACGCCGGTGGAATCGTCGGCGAGGAACATCTGCAGGATGTCCTTCGAATCGATATAGCCCAGCACGTCATCGAGGTTGTGCCCGCACACCGGATACTGTGCTTGCGGATAGTTGACCAGCTTGCGCCGCAGGCTGTCGGCGGACTCGTCCAGGCCGATGTAGACCACATCGTCGCGCGGGGTCATCACCGCGGTGACGTTCTTCGCGTCCAGCTCGAACACGTTCTCGATCAGGTGGATCTCGTGCTTGTGCAGCACGCCGGCCTCCGCCCCGGCATCGACCATGGCGGCGATGTCTTCCGTGGTGATCTGGTCGATGTGCTTGGTGGGCACGCCGAACACGTGCAGGGTGGCGTTGGCGGCGCCGTTGAACACATAGACCAGCGGCTTGAAGATCTTGATGAGCGTGAGCATCGGCCCGATCACCACCAGCGCGCAGGCCTCGGGAAACGTCATGGCGATGCGCTTGGGGATCAGGTCGGCGAACTGGATGAAGAGCAGGGTGACGATCAGGAAAGAGCCGACATTGGCGATGCGCTGGGTAGTGACCACGTCCAGGTAGGGCAGCAGCGCCGTCTGCAGCAGGTCGGAGACATGCTTCTCGCCGACGATACCGGCCAGGATGGCCACGCTGTTGACGCCGATCTGCACGATGGTGAAGAAGTTGCCCGGCTCCTCCTTGAGCAGCATGATCTTGGTGGCGCGGCGGTCGCCACGCTCCGACAGCACCTGCAGCTTGGTGCGGCGCGCTGCGGTCAGCGCGATCTCGGAAATCGAGAAGAAGGCGCTGATCAGGATAAGGAGAAGCAGGATAAGGGCGAACATAGGTTTTGGGGGGGGGCACCGTTCAGGCGCTTTGATGATGGTGCACGGTGCACGGTACTGTCAAATTCTGCAAAGGGCCGGGGCAGGGCAGCCCGCTTCATTTAGGGGCATGCTCGAAGCTGACCGCCGGCGCCTCCAGCCGCTGCGGCAGCGCAGCAGCCAGCGCTATTGCGGCGGCGGCAAACTGCTCGCGCATATCGTCGGCCAGGCTGGAACTGCCGCGGTGGCTGGCGCGCAGCAGCTGGATCTCGAAAGGCAACGCGGGCTTGACCTCATGCAGCGACACACGCTCCGGGTTTGCGCCCAGCGCGGTGTACTGGTCTAGCAAGGTGAGGCCCAGGCCGGCATCGACCAGGGCCAGCGCCAGCGAATAGGTCTGGACTTCCAGCGTCGAGCGCGGCTCGAGCGCATTGCGCGCCAGGGTCTGGCGCACCAGCAGCCCGAGCGAGCTGTTGTCGTCGTAGGCGATGAAGGGGCGCTCCACCAGCCGGTGCATTGGCACGTCGGCCCGCCGGCCGCGGGCCGCCAGCGGCTCGCCGCGCGGCACCGCCAGCAGCATCTGGCCGCCAGCTACCGGTTCGCTGATGATGGCTTCGTGGCGCGGTGGCGAGAAGGCGAAGCCCAGGTCGATCTGGTTGGCCAGCAAGCCTTGCACGACCTCGCCGGTGTGGTGGGTCAGTACCTGCACCTGGGTGTCGGGATGGCGCGCGCAAAAGCGGCGTACGGCTGGCACCAGCAGCGGATTGGCCAGGCTGGGCGTGGCCGCCACGCGCAGGCGGCCGGCGCCTTTGTGGCGCAGGCTTTCGGAAACGCGGCGCACCCGCTCGATCTCGCCATATAGCCGCTCGACATCGCCATACAGCGCGTTGGCCTCGGGCGTGGCCTGCAGCCTGCCTTTTACCCGGTCGAACAAACGGAAGCCGAGCGTGGCCTCGGCATGCTGCAGCACGCGGGTGACGACCGGCTGGGAGACGTGCAGCAGCCGCGCGGCCTCGCTGACGGTGCCGGTCAGCATCACTGCCCGGAAGATTTCGATCTGACGCAATCGCATGTGGCAAGGGAGGGCGCCCCGGAATAGCGGCATCCATAGCCTAAAGACATATTCTTGCACGTATTGGCATTGGGCAAGCCGGGCTCTCGTGGACTACCCTCTGTGGATCGGATCAAAGAGGCGGGTGATGAAGGTTGTGATCGTAGGGGCGGGCGTGATCGGGATGAGCGCGGCGTGGCGGCTGGCAGGCGACGGGCACGAGGTGACCGTGCTGGAGCGGCGCGATGGCCCGGGCGAGGAAACCAGCTTCGCCAACGGCGGGCAGCTCAGCTATAGCTATGTGGCGCCGCTCGCCGGGCCGGGCGTGCTGGCCAAGGTGCCCGGGTGGCTGCTGCGCGCCGATTCGCCGATGCGCTTCCGGCCATCGGCGGACCCGGCGCAGTGGCGCTGGCTGGTCGCGTTTGCACGGGCTTGCAATGCCTCCGCCAGCGAGGC
The DNA here is from genome assembly GCF_044627735.1 of Cupriavidus sp. CuC1. Lineage (NCBI taxonomy): Bacteria > Pseudomonadati > Pseudomonadota > Betaproteobacteria > Burkholderiales > Burkholderiaceae > Cupriavidus > Cupriavidus sp. CuC1. The sequence goes on from NZ_JBIUHC010000008.1 coordinate 66,517, forward strand.
CACCACGCGCAAGCTGCTGCGCCTGGCCTTCTACTCGCGCGACCTGATGCAGGCTTTCGTCGACAGCCAGCCGGTGGAGTTCGGCTTTGCCCGGCGCGGCAAGCTGATTGTGCACCGCGATGCGGCCAGCTTCGACGCTGCGTGCCGCCTGCTCGATTACCAGGCCAGCCTGGGCTGCGAGCAGCAGGCGCTGGACAGCGATGCCTGCGTGGCGCTGGAGCCGGCGCTGGCCGGCATCCGCGGCGAGATTGCCGGGGCCATTCACACGCCGAGCGAGGAAGTGGCCGATTGCCATCGCTTCTGCCTGGCGCTGGCACAGTTGCTGCAAGACCGTCCCGGCGTGGCGCTGCGTTTCGGCACCGGCGTGCTGGGTATCGAGCGCGCAGGCGAGCGCGTGACCGGCGTGCGCACCGATGCCGGCATCGAGCGGGCGGACGCGGTGGTGGTGGCAGGCGGCATCGGCAGCGTGGCGCTGCTCAAGCCGCTGGGGCTGCGGGCGCCGCTGTGGCCGCTCAAGGGCTACAGCATCACGGTGCCGATCCGCGATGGCGAGCGTGCGCCGCACATCAGCATCACGGACTTCGCGCGCAAGATCGTCTATGCCCGCATCGGCAACACCCTGCGTGTGGCGGGCATGGCCGACCTGGTGCGCGGGGACACCGTCATCGACCGTGCCCGCATCGCCACGCTGGCCTTTGAGACCCGCGCGCTGTTTGGCGACATGGCGCCGGGCATGGAGCCGGAGCAGTTGCAGCCCTGGGCGGGCCTGCGCCCGGCCACGCCGACCGGCCTGCCGATGGTGGGGCCCACGAGCCTGCGCGGCCTGTGGCTCAATATCGGCCACGGCGCGCTTGGCTTCACGCTGGCCATGGGCAGCGCGGGCTTGCTGGCCGATGGCCTGGCCGGGCGCAAGCCGGCCATCGATGAAAGGGATTTTGCCGCGGCGCTGGCTTGATGGGCAGCGTTCCGGGGCAGTTTTTACGTTTGCATTACCGCTGAGAAATGCCGCTTCACGACCAAGCAGGACTTCGAGCCATTCCCATCCAAGGAGAAAACGATATGAAATCGCACGTCCGTTCCAACCGAATCTCCCGTTGCCTGCTGGCGGTTGCCATGCTGGCTGGCGCCGCCGGCGTCGTTCACAACGCCAATGCTGCAGACGGCGATACGCTGCGCAAGATCAAGGACACCGGCGTGATCTCGCTGGGCTATCGCGAGTCCTCCATCCCGTTCTCCTATACCAACGGACGCGATGTGATGGGCTACTCGCACGAGATCCTGCTGCAGATCGTCGACAAGGTGAAGGCGCAACTGCAGTTGGCCAAGCTCGAGGTCAAGCTGGTGCCCATCACCTCGCAGAATCGCATTTCGCTGATGCAGAACGGCACCATCGACATCGAGTGCGGCACCACCACCAACAACCTGGAGCGGCAGAAGCAGGTAGCGTTTTCCAACAGCCTGTTTGTCTACGGGCTGCGCATGCTGACCAAGAAGGATTCGGGCGTGAAGGACTTCCCCGATCTCAAGGACCGCAACGTGGTGACCACCGCAGGCACCACGGACGAGCGCCTGCTGGTCAAGATGAATGGCGAAAAGGCCATGAACATGAACCTGATCAGCGCCAAGGACCACGGGCAGTCCTTCCTGATCCTGGAGACGGGCCGCGCGGTGGCCTTTGTCATGGACGAGCCGCTGCTCTACGGCGAGCTGACCAAGGCCAAGAGCGCCAATGACTGGACCGTGGTGGGCACGCCGCTGCAGACCGAGAACTACGCCTGCATGTTCCGCAAGGACGATCCGTCCTTCAAGGCGCTGGCCGACGGCGTGATCGCCGACCTGATGACCAGCGGCCGTGCCGAGCAGTTGTACAAGAAGTGGTTCCAGTCGCCGATCCCGCCGCGCAACATCAACCTGAACTATCCGCTGTCAGCCGACATGAAGGATCTTTACGCCCACCCGAACGACAAGGCGTTCCAGTAAGCAGGGCGGCGCAGGGCCCGGCAGGGCAGGGCGAATCGTTATTGCTGTTCGACAGGAAATTGCGCTAGGCTAAAAGCCGGCCTGCGCTCTTGCCGGGCCAACGCCGGGCCAACGCTTGCCGGACCGATGCGGACGCCGTCCGCGTCGGCTGTGCTGACTGGAGAACATATGCGATCGCTTCGTACTGGCTGTCTCAACGCCCTGTTCGCCGTTTCGCTGCTGGCGGCCGGCGCTGCCGCGCAGGCCGCGGACCTGCTCGATACCGTAAAGCAGGCCGGCGCGCTCAAGATCGGGCTGGAAGGTACCTATCCGCCGTTCAACTACCGCGGCAGCAACAACCAGCTGGAAGGCTTCGATGTGGATGTGGCGAAGGGCGTGGCGGCCAAGCTGGGCGTCAAGCCGGAGTTTGTCACCACCGAATGGAGCGGCATCATTGCCGGGCTGCAGGCTGGCAAGTTCGACGTGATCGTCAACCAGGTCGCGGTGACGCCGCAGCGCAAGCAGGTGCTGGATTTCTCCACGCCTTACGTGTATTCGGCGGCGCAACTGATCCAGCGCAAGGATGACAACCGGCAGTTCAAGTCCCTCGAGGACCTGAAAGGCAAGAAGCTGGGCGTGAGCCTGGGCAGCAACTACAACGAGCTGGCCAAGTCGGTGCCCGGCATCGACGTCAAGACCTATCCGGGCGCGCCCGAATACCTGCGCGACCTGGCAGCCCAGCGCGTGGATGCCGCGCTCAACGACCGCCTGATGATCAGTTACCTGATCAAGATGTCCAACCTGCCACTGCGGCCCGGCGCGATCGTCGAAGGCGGCAACTCGGAGGTGGCGATTCCCTTCCGCAAGGACAACCCGAAGTTCGCACAGGCCATCGACCGGGCCCTGGACGAGATGCGCAAGGACGGCAGCCTCGGCAAGCTGTCGGTGAAGTGGTTTGGCGGTGACGTGACCAAGCCCGCCAAGTAAGCGCGGGCGCGTTCCCGCCAGGGCTTCCCATGTCCGCTCTCCAGCTTGTCGTCGAGTCGCTGCCCGTGCTGCTGCAGGGCATGCTGCTCACCATCAAGTTCGCGCTGCTGTCGATGGTCTTCGGACTGGTGATCGGCACCGCGGTGGCGCTCATGGGCATCAGCCACCGGCGCGTGCTGGAGGCCATCGCGCGGGTCTATGTGAGCATCATGCGCGGCACGCCGCTGCTGGTGCAGATCTTCGTGGTGTATTACGGCTTGCCGGGCATCGGCATCGCCATGGAACCCACGCCGGCGGGCGTGTTGACGCTGAGCCTGAACGTGGGCGCCTATCTCTCCGAGAGCATGCGCGGCGCCATCCTCGGCATCCCGCGCGGGCAGTGGCTGGCCGCCTATAGCCTGGGACTGACGCAAGGCCAGACCCTGCGCTATGTGGTGGGCCCGCAGGCGCTGCGGCTGGCGGTGCCGAGCCTGTCGAACAGCCTGATCAGCCTGATCAAGGACACCTCGCTGGTATCGGTGATCACCGTGACCGAGTTGCTGCGCACGGCGCAGGAGGTGATTGCCGCGACCTACCAGCCGCTGCCGCTCTATGTCGCGGTGGCCGCGATCTACTGGATGCTCAGCACGGCGCTGGCGCAGGTGCAGCGGGAGCTGGAGCGGCGCTTGTCGTTGCCGGGGCGGCACTAGGCCGCACCAGGCCCTATCGCAGCGCCAAACGAAGCCGCCGAACAGGCCAAAGCCGCGCGCCATGACGACGGCTGTCTCTCCCTCTCCCCCGGCTTGCTCTCCCACAAATGACAGAGGGGTGCAAACCAACGCATATCGGCACCACGCAGAAAGAAGAAAGCCAGCCGGTGTGGCTGGCTTTCTTGCGTTGCTGCTTCACTGCGCCGCGCTCAACCCTGCGCGATCCGCTGCTCGATATGCGCGAGCGCTTCCTCCACCTGATCCACCAGGATCAGGCAAAGGTCGCCCGGCTGCAGGTGCGACAGCGCGGTGTCGATGGCGAGGAATTCCCCGCGGATCTCCTCCACTGCGCTGGCGCGCGTCGCGCCCTCCAGGCCTGCGCGCAGCAGGGCCAGCACTTCGCCGTCCTCGCGTCCGCGCTGGCACTGGTCCTGGTACAGAATCACTTCGTCGAACACGCCACCGAGGATTTCGGTCTGACGGCGGATATCGACGTCGCGGCGGTCGCCCGCACCGCTGATCACCACCGAGCGGCGCTTGGCCGGCATGCCTTCGATGGCGTTGCACAGCGCCTGGATCGCATCCGGGTTGTGGCCGTAGTCGGCGATCAGCGTCGCGCCCTTGTGGTCGAACACGTTGAAGCGTCCGGGGGCGGTGGCCGCGTCGTTGACAAAGGTCGCCAGGCTGCGGCGGATCACTTCCCAGTCGATGCCGAGCGCCCATGCCGCCGCGGTGGCGGACATGGCGTTCTCGACCTGGAACCCGATCGAGCCGCCGCGCGTCAGCGGAATGCTCGACAGCGCGATGCGCACCTGGTTCTCGCCTTCGGCGGCCACGATATGGCCATCCTCGACGTACACCACGCGCTTGCCCTGCGCGCAGTGCGTGGCCATCACGGGGTTGTTGAGGTCGGCCGCGAAGAAGGTCACGGCGCCGGGGCAGGCGTCGGCCATGCGCACCACCATGGGGTCCGCGGCATTGAGCACGGCCATGCCGTGCGGTGCCACGTTCTGCACGATGACGCTCTTCAGCACGGCCAGGTCTTCCACGGTGCTGATGTAGGACAGCCCGAGGTGGTCGCCTTCGCCCACGTTGGTGACCACGGCCACGTCGCAGCGATCGAAGGCCAGGCCCTCGCGCAGCAGGCCGCCGCGCGCGGTCTCGAACACGGCTGCGTCCACGTCGGGATGCATCAGTACATTGCGGGCGCTGCGCGGGCCGCTGCAGTCGCCGGTATCGATGCGCTCGCCCTTGACGTAGACACCGTCGGTGCCGGTCATGCCGATGCGCAGGCCGCTGCCGGCGAGCAGGTGGGCAATCAGGCGGACCGTGGTGGTCTTGCCGTTGGTGCCGGAGACCGCCACCACGGGGATGCGGCCATCGTCGCCGTCGGCGAACATCGTGGAGATGATGGCCTCGCCCACCGCACGGCCCTTGCCGTAGGAGGGCTGCAGGTGCATGCGCAGGCCCGGCGCGGCATTGACTTCGACGATGCCGCCGGCCTGTTCCTCGAACGGCTTGAGCACGGTCTCGCAGACCGCGTCGACGCCGCAGATGTCCAGGCCGACCATGCGCGCGGCCGCCACGGCGCGGGCGGCCATGTCGGGGTGCACATCGTCGGTGACGTCTGTTGCGCTGCCGCCGGTGGACAGGTTGGCGTTATTGCGCAGCACCACGCGGGTGCCCTTGGGCGGCACCGCATCCGCGGTGAGATGCTGCTTGGCCAGCGTGGCCAGCGCGATATCGTCAAAGCGGATCTTGGTCAGCGAGGTGGCGTGTCCCTCGCCGCGGCGCGGGTCGCGGTTCACTTCCTCGACCAGTTGGCGCACGGTGTGCTTGCCATCGCCGGTGACCTGGGGCGGATCGCGGCGTGCCGCGGCGACCAGGTGGTTGCCCACCACCAGCAGACGGAAATCGTGGCCGGGAATATAGCGCTCGACGATCACGTCGGAGCTGATCTCGGCGGCCACTTCATAGGCGGCGATGACTTCCTCGCGAGTGCGGATGCGTACCGCCACGCCCTTGCCCTGGTTGCCATCGCGCGGCTTGACCACCACCGGCGCATCGATCTCCTGCGCGACGGCCCAGGCTTCGTCGGGGTCCGAGACGGAGCGGCCCATCGGCACCGGCACGCCGGCGGCGTGCAGCAGCTTCTTGGTGAGTTCCTTGTCTTGCGCGATCGATTCCGAGACCGCACTGGTCATGTCGGTCTCGGCGGCCTGGATGCGGCGTTGCTTGCTGCCCCAGCCGAACTGCACCATGCTGCCTTGCGTCAGGCGGCGATACGGAATGCCGCGTGCCACGCCCGCGTAGACGATGGAGCCGGTGCTCGGCCCCAGGCGCACGTCTTCATCGAGCTCGCGCAGGCGATGCAGCGCATCGGCCAGGTCGAACGGCATGTCGTCGCGCGCGGCGCGGCACAGCGTGGCGGCAAGCTCCAGCGCCAGCCGGCCGACTTCTTCCTCGCTGTACTGCACCACCACCTGGTAGGTGCCGGGTTCGACGGTGGGCGCGGTGCGGCTGAAGCTGACCGGGCAGCCGGCCTCCGCCTGCAGGCGCATGGCCGCGCATTCCAGCGCGTGCGCCAGCGACACCACGCCTTCGTTGTCATCGGGCCGCAGCGGGCCTACCTCGGGAAAGCGCGCGCGCAGGCGCTCTTCAAAACCGGGCAGCTGAGCCAGCGTATGGGCCTCGTCGGAGCACGAAACGATGGCTTCGATGGCGGTGTGGCGGCACCACAGGTTAGGGCCGCGCAGGGCCCGGATACGTGAGACTTCCATGAAATCAGTTTCCTTCCGGATCAGGCGCGGCGGCCCGGTTGGCCCATCCACTGGTGCACCAGGTCGACCGTCGGCAGGGTCGTCGCCTCATCGCATTGCAGGACCAGCAGGTCGCCGGCCACTACTTGCGCGAGTGCGGCCTCGATCGCCTGGCGGCGCGAGCCCTCATCGATGATCTTGGTGACGCGGCGGCCTTCGTACAGGCCCTGCTTGAGCAGCGCGCGTGCCTCGGTGTCCGGCAGCGTGCGCTTGACCGAGGTGTCCTCGCACAGGAAGACGCGGTCGAACGCAGCGCCCAGCACCTTGCCTTGCTTGACCATGTCTTCGTCGCGGCGCGGCGCGCCGGCGCCGTACACCACCACGCGGCGCTCGCTCGGGAAGCGTTCCAGCGATGCCACCAGCGCTTCCAGCGCGGGCGCATTGTGGGCGTCATCGATCACCACGATGGCGCCGTTGCGCTCGAACAGCGTGAAGCGTCCAGGCACATCCACCTGGCCCACATCGAACGTCACCACGCCAGCGCGGATCAGGTCGTTGGAGATGCCCAGCGCCCAGCCGGTGGCCACCGCCGCCAGCACGTTCTCGACCTGGAAGGCCACGCGGCCCGCATAGGTGAGGGGGATCGCGGCCACGTCGGTCAGCGGCACCTCGCGGCTGCCGGTGGCGAGCACCACCTTGCCGTCGCGCACGTAGACCGCGCGGCGCCCCGCCGCGCGATGCGCGGCAATGGCGGGCAGGTCGGCCGTCAGGCCGAAGAAGATCACGTCGCCATCGCACAGCTCCGCCATCTCGACCACCAGCGGGTCGCGCGCGTTGAGCACCGCCACACCGCCGTCCAGCACCACGTCGACTTGCGTGCGCAGCACGTTGTACATCTTCTCGACTTCCTCGACGTAATACTGGCCGAGGTGGTCAGGCACATCGATATTGGTCACCACGCCGACCTGGCAACGGTCGTAGGCGAGGCCTTCGGACAGGATGGCGCCGCTGTCGTTCTCGAGCACGGCGGCATCCACCGCGCGGTTCATCAGGATGCGGCGGGCCGCGTCCCAGTTGGCGCGGTCGCCGCCCTGGACCTGGCGGCGGTCGAGGTAAAGGCCGTCGCTGCACGCCAGGCCGGTGTGCTTGCCGGAGAGTTGCAGCAGGCGCGCCACCAGCTTGGCCACCACGGTCTTGCCATTGGTGCCGGTGATGCCGACGACCGGGATGCGGCCGTTGTCGTCGCCTTCGCCAGCCGGGAACAGGTGATCCACCACGGCGCGGCCCACCGGGCGGGCTTCGCCGTTGGAGGGCTTCAGGTGCATCAGCAGGCCAGGGCCGGCATTGACCTCGACGATGGCGCCGCGCTGCTCGGCGAGCGGGCGCGAGATGTCCTGGGCCACCAGGTCGACCCCGGCAATGTCCAGGCCCACCACGCGCGCAGCCAGCGAGGCATGCGCGGCCACGCTCGGGTGCACGCGGTCGGTGACGTCGAAGGCCACGTTGCCATTGCGCTGGATCAGCACATGCTTGCCCTCGGGCGGCACGGAAAGCGCGTCAAAGCCTTGGCGCTTGAGTTCCAGGCGCGCGGCCGAATCCAGCCGCACCTTGTTGAGCGGGTGGTCTTCGGTACTGCCACGGCGCGGGTCGGAATTGATCTGCGACTCGATCAGCTCGTCGATGGTCGACTTGCCGTCGCCGGTGACGCTGGCCGTCTCGCCCATGGCGGCGGCCACCAGGCGGCCGCCCACCACCAGCAGGCGGTGTTCGTTGCCCAGTACGAAGCGCTCGACGATGACGCCGCTGCCTTCGTCGATGGCCACGCCATAGGCGGTCTCGACTTCTTCGCGCGTGGTCAGGTTGGTGAATACGCCGCGGCCGTGGTTGCCGTCATAGGGCTTGACCACCACCGGCAGGCCGATGTCCTCGGCGGCGTCCCAGGCGTCGGCGGCACTTTCCACCAGCCGGCCTTCGGGCACGGGCACGCCGCAGGATTCCAGCAGGCTCTTGGTCAGGTCTTTGTCGCGCGAGATGCTCTCGGCGATGGCGGCGGTGCGGTCGGTCTCGGCGGTCCAGATGCGGCGTTGGCGGCTGCCATAGCCGAGTTGCACCAGGTTGCCCTCGGACAGGCGCAGAGCCGGGATGTCGCGGTCGTCGGCAGCGTCGACGATGCAGGCGGTGCTCGGGCCCAGGCAATGCTCGTCCACCATGCGGCGCAGGTGGTCCACCGTCTCCTGGACGTCGTAGGGACGGTCCTCGATGGCCGCCATCACCAGGTCGCGGGCGGCGAACAGAGCGGCGCGCGTGACGTCCTCGTGCCAGGCCCGCACGATCACCTTGTAGACACCCCGGATCGGGGTCTCGCGTGCCTTGCCGAAGCCGCCGGGCATGCCGGCGAGGTTCTGCAGCTCAAGCGTGACGTGTTCCAGGATGTGGCCAGGCCACGTGCCTTCCTTGAGCCGCTGCAGGAAGCCGCCGCGCTCGCCAATACTGCAGCGATGCTCGACCAGCGAGGGCAACCATGCCGACAGACGCTCGTAGAACCCCGGAATCGTGTTGGAGGGAAAATCCTCCAGTTCCCCGATATCGACCCACGCCTCCAGCACAGGCCGATATGTCCACATATTCGGGCCGCGCAGCGACATGACATCGAAAATCTCAATGTCCTTCTTTTTCATTGATTTAGCTTGAGGCAGTGGGCGAGTGCCCGAGAAATAGAAGCCTAACCTTTCAGTAACGTTACAACGGTCAGCCGGTTGACTTTCTTGATTAAAAAGCGTTTGTGCAGTGCATCATGGGCGCCCGTGTGTTTGGCCTTATGTATACTGCGGGCAAATCGGCGGGCCGCCAGGGCGCGCCCGCACTAAATTGTTTCAAGTTATGTCCATAGCCCAAGGACGCAGCATGCCGTATCAACGATGACCCAACCTTCCTTGCCCGTGATTGACAGCGACGCCCAGAACGAGCCGTGGCGTAACGAACTCGGCACCCGCCTTCAACCTGGCGAAGCCGTCCTTGCCTGGCTCGAAGTCGACCTTGACGCAAAGCTGCATTTTACCCAAGGCTGGGTACTTGTGACGGATCGTCGCTTGCTGGCGCGCATGCCTGGGCAAAAAGACTGGCAGGAATGGGTGATCCAGCCCGGATTATCGCTGCATCACGCCGATCACGCGGGGGTCGGCACGCTGGAGTTGCAGGACAGTGGACGTTTGCTGGCCAGCTGGCGCTACACGCTCGGCCACAACCCGGCCGCGTTGCGCCTGATCGACCAGTTCCATGCGCAGCGCGACCTGTCGGCCTCGGGCCGGGCGGGGCTGCCGGATATCGATGCCGAGGCGGTCTGCCCGACCTGCAAGGCGCCGCTGCCCCCGGACGACGATCAATGTCCGCAATGCAGCCGTGACCTGGAAACCCCGCCCTCGACCTGGGCGCTCTTGCGCCTGTGGCGCTTCGCCAGGCCGTACCGCTTCCAGTTGCTGGCCGGCTTCCTGCTGACGCTGCTGTCCACAGCCGCTACGCTGGTGCCGCCGTACCTGACCATGCCGTTGATGGACAACGTGCTGATTCCTTACCAGAACGGCCTGCCCATCGACTACAACCGGGTCAAGCTGTACCTGGCCGGCCTGCTGGGCGCGGCGCTGGTGGCGTGGAGCCTTGGCTGGGCGCGTACCTATCTGCTGGCGCGGGTGTCCGAGCGGATCGGCGCGGACCTGCGCACCACCACCTATGAGCACCTGCTGCGGCTGTCGCTGGAGTACTTCGGCGGCAAGCGCACGGGCGACCTGATGGCCCGCATCGGCTCGGAAAGCGATCGCATCTGCGTGTTTCTGTCGCTACATCTGCTGGATTTCGCCACCGACGTGCTGATGATCGTGATGACGGCGGCCATCCTGATTTCCATCAATCCGTGGCTGGCGCTGGTTACCCTGGTGCCGCTGCCGTTCATCGCGTGGATGATCCACCTGGTGCGCGACCGGCTGCGCCACGGCTTCGAGAAGATCGACCGGATCTGGTCGGAGATCACCAACGTGCTTGCCGACACCATCCCGGGCATCCGCGTGGTCAAGGCGTTCGCGCAGGAAAAGCGCGAGGTGGAGCGCTTTCGCGAGGCCAACCGGCACAACCTGGCGATCAACGACCGGGTCAATGCGGTGTGGTCGCTGTTCACCCCGACCGTCACGTTGCTGACCGAGATCGGCTTGCTGGTGGTGTGGATCTTCGGCATCTGGCAGGTCTCGCACAACGCGATCACGGTCGGCGTGCTGGTGGCCTTCCTCACCTATATCAGCCGCTTCTACACGCGCCTGGACTCGATGAGCCGGATCGTCTCGGTCACGCAGAAGGCCGCCGCCGGCGCCAAGCGCATCTTCGATATCCTCGATCACGTGTCCAGCGTGCCGGAGCCCACGCGGCCGGTGCACCTGGAGCGCGTCGAGGGCGCCATCGAGCTGCGCGACCTGGGCTTTCGCTACGGCAACCGTGCCGTGATCCGCGGGCTTAACCTGTCGATCGCGCCGGGCGAGATGATTGGCCTGGTGGGACACAGCGGGTCGGGCAAGAGCACGCTGGTCAACCTGATCTGCCGCTTCTACGATGTCTCCGAAGGCGCGATCCGGCTGGATGGCGTCGATATCCGCTCGCTGCCGGTATCGGAGTTCCGCAGCCATATCGGGCTGGTGCTGCAGGAGCCGTTCCTGTTCTTTGGCACGATTGCCGAGAACATCGCCTACGGCAAGCCGGGCGCCACGCGCGAAGAAATCATCTCTGCGGCGCGGGCTGCCCATGCGCATGAATTTATCCTGCGCCTGCCGCACGGCTACGACTCGCTGGTGGGCGAGCGCGGGCAAGCGCTGTCCGGCGGCGAGCGCCAGCGCATCTCCATCGCCCGCGCGCTGCTGATCAACCCGCGCATCCTGATCATGGACGAGGCCACCTCGTCAGTGGATACGACCACGGAGAAGGAAATCCAGAAGGCGCTGGATAACCTGGTGCAGGGCCGCACCACCATCGCCATCGCCCACCGCTTGTCCACGCTGCGCAAGGCGGACCGCCTGGTGGTGATGGACCGTGGGCAGATCGTGGAAGTCGGCAACCACGATGAGTTGCTGGCGCGCGAAGGCGCCTATTACAAGCTTTACCAGGCGCAGGCCCGCAATGTCGACGCCGACGCGGATCTCGCCTCCGCCGATGCGCTCAACGTGCAATAAGGATGGGAGCTCACATGCAGCAAGTCGATTTCAAGCTCTCCCGCAATGCCCTTGGCCGCCTGGTGATGACCACGGCGGATGGCGTTGCGCATGATGGCGTCGTTCCCGTTCGCGCGTTTCCCATCGCCGCGCCCGACGATGGCGTCGGCCTGGTCAGCACCGATGGCCGCGAACTGGCCTGGCTGCCCCGCCTGGATACCTTGCCCGCCCCCGTGCGCGAGATGATCGAGGCCGAGCTGGCCAGCCGTGAGTTCATGCCGGAGATCCACCGCATCCGTTCGGTGTCCACCTACGCCACCCCCAGCACCTGGGAGGTGGAGACGGATCGTGGCCTCACCTCGCTGGTGCTGCGTGGCGAGGAGGACATCCGCCGCCTCGCGGGCTCCACGCTGCTGATCTCCGACAGCCACGGCATCCACTACCTGGTGCGCAACCTGACCAGCCTGGACAAGGGCAGCCGCAAGATCCTCGACCGCTTTCTCTGAGCTGCACCTCAGAGCTTGCCAGTGAAGATCACCCCGACCTGGCGGTCGGGGCGCATCGCAAACAGGTAGAGCTGGCCGGGCGTGGGCAAGCTATGCGTGGTGGTGGGGTCGTAGTAGGCGATGCCGGTCATCGGCGTGTTCGCGTAGCGGCAGGTCGGGCCGCTCAACTGCAGGGTGATGTTGTAGACCTTGCCTTGGCGCCGCGGCGTGGCGGTCCCGGTAAAGCTGCAGCCTGAGCCGCTGCCATCGAGCGTGAAGCTGCCGTTGGCGTCGATGACCAGCCGTACGCCGCCCGCGGTGATCCCGCTGGTGTCGATGACATTCGACGTGCCGTAATAAGTCCCCTTCAAGCCGTCGGTGGTCGCGATGAAGTTGTAGTCGGTGCTGTAGGTGGCGTTGACGACCGAGTTTCTCCCGTTGCGGTAGGTGACCTGCGCCTGGATCGACTTGCCTGGCACATAGGCCGCCATCAGGTTCGCCGCAGTCAGGCTGTAGCCCGCCGCCTCCTGGTTGAAATCCAGCCCGTTGTTGTTCGTGGTCAGCGCGCCACTCCCAGAGCTGTAATTGCCGGTCAGCACCCCGGTCGATACGTCCGGTATGCCCGCCATGGCGTAGAACGCGTAATAGACGTTCTCGTCCAGCACCAGGATGTTGAACCGTTCGTTGGCGGCGGAGGTGCCGCTGTAGAAGCCGGAGCCGAGCGCGATGGTGTCGGGCGCAGCCGGGATCACCGGCGTCGTGGGATCCGTGGATGTCGTCGACGTGGTGGCGGGAGGGGTGCGCACGATTGCCAGTCCGCCACCGTTGTCGCCCGATCCGCCACAGCCTGCGAGGGCCAGCGCAATGCTTGCAGCCCCAATGCGTCTTTTCATTTGTACTTTGCCCGTTCCTGTGCGCATGGGCGCCTCTAGCGCCGCTTTTCGGTTGCCAAAAAAATGTCGACTGTAACAGATGATTACAAATTGCTGATGACCTTGCGCCTCACGGCCAGGCGACACATGCCCGAGTGCGCAAAAAAAGACGCCCGCACAAGAGTGAGCGGGCGCTGGAGGGCAACGGACGCGGGCCTCGAAGGTCCGCGTCGGGAAGACCGCCTCTGCAGCGGCAGCCAGTGGGGATGATGCAGGCGTGAGGGCGCTATGTGAATCAGACAACTCTTAATTTAGCCGATATTGCCCCGTTTTCCTGCAATTTTTCTGGGGGTAGTGAGGGAGGCATGCGCCGCCCTCATTATTTAAGCCGGAAAAAAAAAGAAAACCCCGAGGATGGGAATCCTCGGGGTTTTTGGTAGTCCCGGAAATAACCGGAACTGAATATTGGTGGAGCCGGCGGGAATCGAACCCGCGTCCGCAAGCCCTCCACAGAGAGTTCTACATACTTAGTCCTGTCATTTGATTTAACCGGTGCATCGCGGACGGACACGCTCTACAACGGCGAGTCACTAAATTTTCGTCCCTAGGTCCGTGACATACTCAGGGCTTATCTGGCGTTAATGACCTCGCGTAGTCTTGCGACTCTAGCCCGCCAGCGAGCCAGTGCGAGGACGGCCGCAATTAAGCGGCCAGTGCGTAACGTTCGTCGTTAGCAGTTATTGCATTCCCATTGATTAACGAGGTGACGGGTCCTCGGTATGCCCTCCACTGCTTTGTAACCCACGTCGAAACCAGGTCGGCCCCTGCGTGAACTGTGTGAACAGTGTCAAGAAGGTAGATTGTACTCCGTTGGCGGCTCCAGGTGTCAATGACTGCAGGCCGCCTCCAGCGTCAGGGATGCCCGACAGGTGCCAGCAGCGCGATCAACTCGCTGGGATGGCGCACCAGATAGTCGGCGCCCCATGCCTCGGGCGGCTCGCCATCGCCACAGTAGCCGTAGGCAGCGGTGATCGTGATCATGCCGGCGGCCTTGCCGGCCTGGATGTCGCGCACGTCATCGCCAACATACACGCAGCGCCCGGGCGCCACGCCGCTGACTTCGGCGGCATGCAGCAGCGGCGCGGGGTGGGGCTTGGCATGCGCCGTGGTGTCGCCGCTGACCACGGCCGAGGCGCGCGGCGCCAGCCCGATGGCGGCGACCAGCGGCGCGGTGAAGCGTGTGATCTTGTTGGTGACGATGCCCCAGCGGATGCCGGCGGTTTCCAGCGCGTCCAGCACCTCGGCCATGCCGTCGAACAGGCGCGTATGCACAGCGATGTCGGCCTCGTAGTAATCGAGGAAGGTATCGCGCAGCGCGGGGAACTCAGGATCGGCCGGACTCTTGCCGAAGGCGGCGCCGATCAGGCCGCGCGCGCCGTGCGAGGCGACCGGGCGGAGTTTCTCGTAGTCCACGGGCGGCCGGCCGTGCTCGGTGACGAGCCGGTTGGCCGCCGCGGCCAGGTCAGGGGCGGTGTCGGCGAGGGTGCCGTCGAGATCGAAGAAGACTGCGTCGTAGGTGTGCATGGTCAGGCCGGCCGGCGAAATGCCATCATATAGTTCACATCGGTGTCCCGGCCCAGCGAGTAGACCTGTGTCAGCGGGTTGTAGGTCATGCCGCGCATCTCGACCAGCTCGAGCCCCGTGTTGCGGGCGTAGCGAGCGAGTTCGGATGGCGTGATGAACTTGTCGTAGTCATGCGTGCCGCGCGGCAGCATCTTGAGCACGTATTCGGCGCCGACCACGGCCAGCAGGTAGGCCTTGAGGTTGCGGTTGATGGTGGAGCAGAACACGTATCCGCCAGGGCGCACCAGCGTAGCGCAGGCACGCACGATCGATTGCGGGTCCGGTACGTGCTCGAGCATCTCCATGCAGGTCACCACATCGACGCTGGCGGGCATGCGAGCCGCCAGGGCTTCGGCGGCGATTTCCTCGTAGGTGACGGACACGCCTGATTCCAGGCTATGCAGGTCGGCCACCTTCAGTGCCTTGGTGGACAGGTCGATGCCACGCACCGTGGCGCCGGTGCGCGCCATGCTCTCGGCCAGGATGCCGCCACCGCAGCCGATGTCGACCACGTCCTTGCCCTTGAGGCTGGCGATGCCGTCGATCCAGCCGAGCCGCAGGGGATTGAGCTCGTGCAGCGGCTTGAACTCGCTTTCCGGGTCCCACCAGCGATGGGCCAGCTCGCTGAACTTGTCGATTTCGCGCGCGTCGGCGTTCTTGCCGATCAAGGTGGTTTCAACGGTCGGATGGAGCGGGGAGGATATCTGCGTCATGGAGTTTGGCGCGCCACCAGGGCGGCGGCGTGAAGGCGGAGGATATGCAGCGACTGTATCAAAAAAAAAGCCCAGCTTGCGCTGGGCTTTTTTTCATCGGAAAGGTTCCGATTAACGTGCGCTGCGGGTGCCGACCACTTCGACTTCCACGCGACGATTCGGCTGCTGGCAGGAGATTTGCGCCTTGCGATTGCCCTTGCACGACTTCGGGTCAACCTTCAGCTGACGCTTGCCCTTGCCTTCCGTGTAGACACGGTTGGCTTCCACGCCCTTGCTGACCAGATAGGCCTTGACGGCTTCAGCACGACGGATCGACAGGCGATCGTTGTACTTGTCCGAACCGAAGGAGTCGGTGTGGCCAACTGCGATAATCACTTCCAGGGTGATGCCCGACAGCTTGGAGGTCAGGTCGTCCAGCTTGGCCTTGCCTTCCGGCTTCAGCACAGCCTTGTCGAAATCGAACAGGGTGTCAGCAGCGAAAGTGACCTTTTCGCTGGAAACAACCGGAGGAGCAACCGGTGCCACCGGGGGGGCAACCGGAGCGACCGCCGGAGCCAGGGCGCCGTCGCACAGGGCGTTGGCCGTGGCCGGGGTCCACGAGCTGTCGCGCCAGCAGAGCTCGTTCGTGCCGTTCTTCCACACGTACTCGCTCGTACCGTTGCCCCAGTTATCGTTCACAGCCTTCTTTTCGTAGGGGACGGACTGGGCTTGAGCGGATGCAGCCATTACTGCGGTAGCTGCAACGAGCGCGAGCTTGGCAAATTTTTTCATATTTCTCCTCTCAGGATGAGATCACCGCAGGGTTACTGCGAGCAAATGGACGGAAACAAGTCATACATTCTTCGGAGTATAACATTCTCGATGCGGTGTATGCTCCACTTCGAACAATGTCTGGCTCTTCGCTGGGGAATTGTGCCACAAGGGTCGTTTCCTAAGAAGTAAATATATTCGATTCCACCAATGGGTTTTAGGCCTGTGGTGTTTGTGCAACATGGCTCTTGCGATGCCCGCAAACCCTTGTCGGGCCGTGCTTGCAGGATTTTCGACGCGGCCTTGCGCGCCCTTTCCCGGCCCTGCCGGAGCCCCTGCCAAGGGGGCCGCCGCGGCTGCGGGAGAGGGCAGCCGCGCATGTTAGAATGTCACGTTGCCCACCTGTCAGACGCCGCTTTGGCGAATGGCGATTCACCTGGGTGCCTTCTGTTTAAATTCGCCGGATAACCCACGCCGCAATGGATCAATTCGCCAAAGAAACCCTTCCGGTCTCCCTCGAAGAGGAAATGCGCCGTTCCTATCTCGATTACGCCATGAGCGTGATCGTCGGGCGCGCGCTTCCCGATGTACGGGATGGCTTGAAGCCGGTACACCGGCGTGTGCTCTATGCGATGCATGAGCTTAACAACGACTGGAACCGGCCGTACAAGAAATCGGCCCGTATCGTAGGGGACGTGATTGGTAAGTATCACCCCCACGGCGACACTGCTGTATACGATACGATCGTGCGGATGGCGCAGAATTTCTCGCTGCGCTACATGCTGGTCGATGGCCAGGGTAACTTCGGGTCGGTGGACGGGGATAACGCGGCAGCCATGCGTTATACCGAAATCCGCCTGTCCAAGATTGCCCACGAGATGCTGCTCGATATCGATAAGGAAACTGTCGATTTTGGGCCGAATTATGACGGCTCCGAACATGAGCCGCTGATTCTGCCGGCACGCATCCCGAATCTGCTGATTAATGGTTCGTCGGGTATCGCGGTGGGTATGGCCACCAATATCCCGCCGCATAACCTTAACGAAGTGGTCGATGCCTGCCTGCATCTGCTGCGTAATCCGCAAGCGACGATTGACGAGCTGATCGAGCTGATTCCGGCGCCGGACTTCCCGACCGCCGGCATTATCTATGGCATCCAGGGCGTGCGCGAAGGCTATCGCACCGGCCGCGGCCGCGTCGTCATGCGCGCCAAGACGCACTTCGAGGATATCGACCGTGGCCAACGCCAGGCGATCATCGTCGACGAGCTGCCCTACCAGGTCAACAAGCGCACCCTGCTCGAACGGATCGCCGAGCTGGTGACGGACAAGAAGGTCGAGGGCATCTCCGATATCCGCGACGAGTCCGACAAATCCGGCATGCGCGTGGTGATCGAGCTCAAGCGCAACGAAGTGCCGGAGGTGGTTCTTAACAACCTCTATAAGCACACCCAGCTGCAGGACACCTTCGGCATGAACATGGTGGCGCTGGTCGACGGCCAGCCGCGCCTGCTGAACCTGCGCCAGATGCTGGATTGCTTCCTGTCGCACCGGCGCGAAGTCGTCACCCGCCGTACCGTGTTCGAGCTGCGCAAGGCGCGCGAGCGCGGCCACGTGCTGGAAGGCCTGGCGGTTGCTCTCGCCAACATCGATGAGTTCATCGCCATCATCAAGGCGGCGCCCACGCCCCCCATCGCCAAGCAAGGGCTGATGGCCAAGGCCTGGGATTCCAGCCTGGTGCGCGAGATGCTGGCACGCGCCGAAGGCGACACCGCCGGCGGCCGCGCCTCCTACCGCCCGGACGGCCTGCCGGCCATCTTCGGCATGCAAGCCGACGGGCTGTACCGCCTGTCCGACTCGCAAGCCCAGGAAATCCTGCAGATGCGCCTGCAGCGCCTCACGGGCCTGGAGCAGGATAAGATCGTCCAGGAATACCGCGATGTCATGGCGGTCATCTCCGACCTGCTCGACATCCTGTCGCGCCCGGAACGCATCAGCACCATCATCACCGACGAGCTGACTGCGATCCGCGCCGAGTTCGGCGACCTGCGCCGCTCCCACATCGAGCTCAACGCGACCGAGCTCGATACCGAGGACCTGATCACGCCGCAGGACATGGTGGTGACCCTGTCGCACAGTGGCTATATGAAGAGCCAGCCGATTTCCGAGTACCGCGCGCAAAAGCGTGGCGGCCGCGGCAAGCTGGCGACCACCACCAAGGAAGACGACTGGATCGACACGCTCTTCGTCGCCAACACGCACGACTACATCCTGTGCTTCTCGAACCGCGGCCGGCTGTACTGGCTGAAGGTGTACGAGGTGCCGCAGGGGTCGCGCAACTCGCGCGGCAGGCCAATCGTCAACATGTTCCCGCTGTCCGATGGCGAGAAGATCAACGTCATCCTGCCGGTGCGCCAGTTCGACGCCGAGCATTTCATCTTCATGAGCACCGCGCGCGGCACCGTCAAGAAGACGGCGCTGACCGAGTTCTCGAACCCGCGCAAGGCCGGCATCATCGCGGTCGATCTCGACGAGGGCGACTACCTGATCGGGGCTGCGGTCACCGACGGCCAGCACGACGTGATGCTGTTCTCGGATTCCGGCAAAGCCGTGCGCTTCGACGAAAACGACGTGCGTCCGATGGGCCGCCAGGCCCGCGGCGTGCGCGGCATGAACCTGGAAGAAAGCCAGACCGTGATCGCCATGCTGGTGGCCCCGGCCGAGACCAGCGAGCAAGCCGTTGCGGTGGGCAGCGTGCTGACCGCCACCGAAAATGGTTACGGCAAGCGCACTCCGATCGCCGAGTACACTCGACACGGCCGTGGCACCAAGGGCATGATTGCGATCCAGACGAGCGAGCGCAACGGCCGGGTAGTGGCTGCCGCGCTGGTGTCGCCGGAAGACGAGATCATGCTGATCACGACCGGCGGCGTGCTGATCCGTACACGTGTGTCTGAAATCCGCGAGATGGGGCGCGCCACGCAAGGCGTGACCCTGATCAACGTGGACGAGGGCACCAAGCTGTCCGGCCTGCAGCGAATCGTCGAAAGCGATGCCGACAACGGTGTGGCGGGCGACGAACTCGAAGAAGGGGCGGACGCGGCGGCTCCGGCTGCCGACGGTGAGCAGGCAGGTGCGCAGGACGGCACTGGCGCCGGCACGCCTGATACAGGATCAAATTCGTAAGTTGTTGCAACACTGACCCGATAGACGGAACTCGATTGCCGGCTGCGGGACTAAAACGGACATATTTACAAGGGAGTCACAATGCTCAAAACCTATCGACGTATCGCTGTTCTGGCTGCCTTCGTACCGGCCATGATGCTGGCCAACGCGGCGCATGCCCAGGACGCCGACAAGACCGCTGCCATCAAGGAACTCCTGACCGTGATGCAAGCCGACCAGGCCGTCAAGGGCCAGGCCGAGAACTGGCAGCAAGGCGCCAAGCAGGAAGCGCCCATGGTCCTGGAGCAGGTACTGGTCGAGAACAAGACGCTCAACGACAAGCAAAAGCAGGCTGCTGTCGAGAAGCTCAAGAAGAACGGCGCGGTGCAGCGCATGGTCGATGGCGCCGGCACGGCATTCACCACCGACGGCTTCAAGAGCGATGCCATGAAGGCCCACTTCGACGCCTTCGGCAAGTACTACAGCGCCCAGGAAATCAAGGACCTGACCACGTTCCTGAAGTCGCCGACCGGCCAGAAGTTCATGGCTAACCAGGGCAAGGCGACCCAGGAAATCTGGGGTTCGATGATGCAAAAGTACGGCCCGCAAGTCGGCAAGTCGATGCGCGACGCCGCCGAAAAGGAAATCGCCGCCGCGGCGAAGTAATCCGCTGGGCGGGCGGGGCGCTGTCCTCGCCTCCCCAATCTGGCGCGGGTTTGATGGATAATGGCTGCTTGGGTAATACCGGCAGCCATTTTTCATTTCCATCCCGATCCATGAACGAACCCCAGAATCCAGCACTTGCCGCCATGATGCAGCGCGCCGTGGCCGAGCGTGTCTATAACTTCTCGCCCGGTCCGGCAGCCCTGCCGACCGAAGTGCTGCTGCAGGCAGCCGACGAGATGCTGTCGTGGCACGGATCCGGCGTCTCGGTGATGGAAATGAGCCACCGCAGCCGCGAGTTCGAGAGCATCCAGGCCGAGGCGCTGGCGAACCTGCGCGAGCTGCTGCAGGTGCCGAAGAATTTCCGCATCCTGTTCCTGCAGGGTGGCGCCATCGGCGAGAACGGCATCGTGCCGCTGAACCTGATGCGGCGCGTGAACGCCGATCGCCCCAAGGCGGATTTCGTCGTCACCGGCACCTGGTCGGTCAAGTCCGAGCAGGAAGCGCGCCGCTACGGCGAGGTGAATATCGCTGCCACCAGCACCGCGCAAAAATTCGTCCGCATCCCGGATGTGGCTGACTGGAAGCTGTCGGACGATGCCGACTACGTGCACCTGTGCACCAACGAGACCATCGTTGGCGTGGAGTTCCAGGACGTGCCCGACATTGGCCAGCACCGCGATGGCGGGCCGGTCGTGGTGGCCGACGTCTCCAGCCACATCCTGTCGCGCCCGGTCGACTGGTCGCGCGTGCAGGTAGCCTACGGCGGCGCGCAAAAGAACATCGGGCCGGCCGGCCTGACCATCGTGATCGTGCGCGACGACCTGCTGGGCCATGCGCATCCGCTCTGCCCGTCCGCGTTCAACTGGCGCCTGGTGGCCGAGCACGACTCGATGTACAACACGCCGCCGACCTATTCCATCTATATCGCCGGGCTGGTCTTCAAGTGGCTCAAGGCGCAGGGCGGCGTGGGCGCGATCGAGCAACGCAATATCGCCAAGTCGCATGCACTGTACGAGTTCCTCGACCAGAGCGCGTTCTACCGCAACGAGATCGATCCGGGCAGCCGCTCGCGCATGAACGTGCCGTTCTACCTGGCCGACGAATCCCGCAACGACGCCTTCCTGGCAGGCGCGCGCGCCAATGGCCTCGTGCAGTTGAAGGGCCATAAGTCGGTCGGTGGCATGCGCGCCAGCCTCTACAACGCTATGCCGATCGAGGGCGTTGCCGCCCTGATCGAGTACATGCGCGAATTCGAGCGGACCGCGGCCTGATCCTTCGTTTGCAGCGGCATCGCGTGGCGCTGCCGCTGCAGTGCCGATTCGGTTTTTTTCAGGGCCATTTCCATTGCCACTGCGCAATGACGTGGCGTAGCGGATTCATACAATGACAAATCAAGACAAGCAAGGCGCGCAGGGGGAGGCGCAGCAGGACAATGGCGCGGCCGAGAAAGCGCTGGGCGTCGAGCTGACGCCGCTGCGCGAGCAGATCGACACGCTCGACCGCGAGCTGCTGGCGATGCTGAACCGCCGCGCGCAACTCGCCCTCGACGTAGGCGAGGTCAAGAAAAAGTACGGCGCGCCGGTGTTCCGTCCCGAGCGCGAGCTGCAGGTGATTCGCAAGGTCCAGGGCGCCAACCCCGGTCCGCTGCTCGACGACAGCGTGGCGGCGATCTGGCGTGAAGTGATGTCGGCCTGCCGCGGTCTGGAAAAGCCGCTCGAGGTGGCCTTCCTTGGCCCGGCCGGCACGTTCTCCGAGCAGGCGCTGTATGCGCACTTCGGCCACGAGGTCAGCGGCGTGCCGTGCCCGAGCATCGACGAGGTGTTCCGTGCGGTGGAAGCCGGTACTGTCGAATACGGCGTGGTGCCGGTGGAAAACTCCACCGAGGGCGCGGTCTCGCGCACGCTGGACCTGTTCCTGCAGACCTCGCTGAAGATCAGCGGCGAGATCGCGCTGAAGGTGCACCACAACCTGATGGCATCGTCCCCCGACATGAAGGGCGTGACCGTGGTGCGCGCCCACGCGCAGGCGCTGGCGCAGTGCCAGCACTGGCTCACGGCCAACTACCCGCACCTGGAGCGCCAGGCGGTGTCGAGCAATGCGGAAGCGGCGCGCATGGCCAGCGAGGATCCCACCGTGGCGGCCATCGCCGGCGAGTCGGCGGCCAATCGCTACCACCTGCATCTGGTGCGCACGCATATCCAGGACGATCCGCATAACCGCACGCGCTTCGCGGTGATCGGCCGCTACGAGACCGAACCCTCCGGCAGCGACCAGACCTCGATGATCCTCTCGGTGCCCAACAAGGCCGGCGCGGTCTACCAGTTGCTTGCGCCGCTGGCCGACAACGGCGTGTCGATGTGCCGGTTCGAGTCGCGCCCGGCGCGCAGCGGCGCGTGGGAGTACTACTTCTACGTCGACGTGGAAGGCCACCAGCATGATGCTTCGGTGGCGCGCGCGCTGGAAGAGCTGCGCCGCAACGCGGCTTACTTCAAGGTGCTGGGCTCCTATCCGTCCAGCCGGTAACGAGGCGGCAACCAGGCGGCGGAGCCGCTGACAAAGGTGCGGCTGCCAAGCGGCGGCCGGATCCGCGAACAACGTTTCAGAGAAGGAATGAACATGGCAGAGCAGGGCAAGCAGTTCGGTCCCGAGTATGTGCGGGCGATTTCCCCGTACGTGGCGGGCAAGCCGATTTCCGAAGTCGCGCGCGAGTTTGGCCTGGACGAGTCCACCATCGTCAAGCTGGCCTCGAACGAGAATCCGCTCGGCATGCCCGAATCGGCCCGGACCGCCATCGCTGCCGCCATGGCCGACCTGGGCCGTTACCCGGACGCCAACGGCTTCGCCTTGAAGGGCGCGCTGTCGGCCCGCTTCGACGTGCCGGCCGACTGGCTCACGCTGGGCAACGGCAGCAACGACATCCTGGAGATCGCGGCGCATGCGCTGGTCAAGCCGGGCGAGTCGATCGTCTATGCCGAGCATTCCTTCGCGGTGTATGCGCTGGCCACGCAGGAAGTCGGCGCGCGCGCCATCGAGGTCAAGGCGCGCGACTACGGCCACGATCTCGCCGCCATGGCCGCGGCCATGGCGGCGGACACGCGCCTGGTCTTTATCGCCAACCCCAACAACCCGACCGGCACCTTCCTGCCGGCAGCCGACATCGAGGCCTTCCTGGCCAAGGTGCCGGCCGACGTCGTGGTGGTGCTGGACGAGGCCTACAACGAATACCTGGACGACGCGCAGCAGTACGATTCGATCGCGTGGGTCCGGAAGTATCCCAACCTGCTGGTGTCGCGCACCTTCTCCAAGGCTTACGGCCTGGCCGGCCTGCGCATCGGCTACGCCGTGGCGCAGCCTGCGCTCACCGATCTGCTCAACCGTATCCGCCAACCCTTCAACGTCAACAGCCTGGCGCAGGCTGCGGCGGTGGCGGCGCTGGGCGATGCGGCCTTCCTGCGGCGCAGCGCCGAGCTCAACCGTGCCGGCAAGGCGCAACTGGTGGCGGCGTTCGACCGGCTTGGCCTGCAGTACGTGCCGTCCTCGGGCAATTTCGTGCTGGTGCGTGTGGGCCAGGACGATGGCGCCGGCGCGCGCGTCAACCTGGCGCTGCTCAAGCAGGGCGTGATCGTGCGGCCGGTGGGCAACTACAACTTGCCGCAATGGCTGCGCATCACCATCGGCCTGCCTGAAGAAAACGCTGCCTTTATCGCGGCGCTGGAAAAGGCCCTCAAATAAGCGCTGTCCCGGCCCTGTGCGGGCCGGCACCGTCCCGGATGCCGGAATGGCGGCGCCGACGCCCGGCGGAGAAGTTACAATATCGGATTCCCGAACTTCCTTGCCTGGCAGCGTATCCCCGTGACCGTTCCTGCGTCCGCTCCATTTTTTTCCCGTGTCGTCATTGTCGGCGTCGGCCTGATCGGCGGCTCGCTGGCACTCGCGCTCAAGCGCGCGGGTGCGGTTGGCACGGTGGTCGGCGTTGGCCGCTCGCAAGCTTCGCTCGAGCGAGCGCTCAAGCTGGGCGTGATCGACGAGGCGGCCGCGCTGGAAGACGCCGCCAAGGGCGCCAGCATGATCGTGCTGTGCGCGCCGGTGGCGCAGACCTTTGCGCTGCTCCATGCACTTGAGCCGCATCTGGAGCCCACCACCATCATCACGGACGCCGGCAGCACCAAGTCCGACGTCATCATGGCGGCCAAGACCGCGCTGGGCGACAAGGCGGCTCAGTTCGTGCCGGCCCATCCCATCGCCGGACGTGAGCTGCATGGCGTGGAAGCCGCGCTGGACGATCTCTATGTCGGCAAGAAAGTCGTGCTGTGCCCGCTGCAGGAAAATGCCCGCATCGACGTGGCCGCCGTGCGCGCCATGTGGGAGACCACGGGCGCCCAGTGCAGCGTGATGTCGGCCGTGCAGCACGATGCCGTGTTTGCCGCCGTCAGCCATTTGCCGCACCTGCTGTCCTACGCGCTGGTAGCCCAGGTGGCCAATGCCGAAGACGCGGCGCTCAAGCTCGATTTCGCCGGCGGCGGCTTCCGGGATTTCACCCGGATCGCGGCGTCCTCGCCGGAAATGTGGCGCGATATCTGTGTTGGCAACCGCGAGGCGATGCTGAGTGAGCTCAGCACCTACCAGGCCATGCTGGCGCATCTGAAGACCCTGATCGAAAACAGCAACGGCGAGGGCCTGGAACGTATTTTCCAGCGCGCCAGCCAGGCGCGGCAGCAATGGGGCGCGCAGCGCGCGCCGGCTGTCAACGCCGAGCCCTGATCGTCACGCAATCGCCACGCCAGCCATACGCCACCACTACGCCAACGCCACGTCACCAACGGAGCGGCGCGCCTTTCATCGAAAGCCGCCGGCCAACTAGCATGCAAACCATGGAACATCTCACGCTCGGTCCCTTCACTCGCGCTTCGGGCACGGTTCGCCTGCCGGGTTCCAAGAGCATCTCGAACCGGGTCCTGCTGCTGGCGGCGCTGGCCGAGGGTGAGACCCGCGTGTGCGACCTGCTCGACTCGGATGACACGCGCGTGATGCTGCAGGCGCTGCGCACGCTGGGTGTCGAATGGCGCCAGGAGGACGGCGTTTGCGTGGTGCGCGGCGTGGGCGGCAATTTCCCCAACAAGGCGGCCGAGCTGTTCATGGGCAATGCGGGCACGGCCATCCGCCCGCTCACCGCGGCGCTGGCGCTGCAGGGCGGGAACTACAAGCTGTCCGGCGTGCCGCGCATGCATGAGCGGCCGATCGGCGATCTGGTCGATGGCCTGCGCCAGATTGGCGCGAGCGTCGCTTACCTTGGCACCGAGGGCTATCCGCCCTTGCAGATTTCTCCCGCGCAGATTCGCATCGATGCGCCGATCCGCGTGCGTGGAGACGTGTCCAGCCAGTTCCTGACGGCGCTGCTGATGACCTTGCCGCTGGCCGATGCGCCTGGCGACACCATCGAGATCGAAGTGGTGGGCGAGCTGATTTCCAAGCCCTATGTGGAGATCACGCTCAACCTGCTGGCGCGCTTTGGCATCGAGGTCCGGCGCGAGGGCTGGTCACGCTTCATCCTGCCGGCTCGCGCCGCATATCGCTCGCCGGGCGAGATTTTTGTCGAGGGCGATGCGTCTTCGGCCTCCTACTTCCTGGCTGCGGGCGCCATCGGCGGCGGCCCGCTGCGGGTGGAGGGCGTGGGCATGGCAAGCATCCAGGGCGACGTCAAGTTTGCCGAGGCGCTTAACCGCATGGGCGCCAACGTGATGGCCGGCGCCAACTGGATCGAGGTCCGCGGCACCGAGCGCGACGATTGCCGCCTGCACGGCATCGAGCTGGACTGCAACCATATTCCGGACGCTGCCATGACGCTGGCCGTGGCGGCACTGTTCGCCGAAGGGCCCACCACGCTAACTAATATCGCCAGTTGGCGGGTCAAGGAAACTGACCGCATCAGCGCCATGGCCACCGAGCTGCGCAAGCTGGGTGTCGAGGTGGAAGAGGGCGCGGATTACCTGAAGGTGACGCCGCCGGCCCAATCCGCCTGGCAGACCCCGGCCGCCGGCATCGATACCTATGATGACCACCGCATGGCGATGTGCTTTTCGCTGGCCGCGTTCGGTCCGCTGCCGGTGCGCATCAACGAACCCGGCTGCGTCGCGAAGACGTTCCCGGATTACTTCGAGGTGTTTGGCACGGTGGCGCGCTGATCACGCGGCCAGTTGCAGGCCGTCGTCGCCGCGCCCGGTTTGGGGCGAGCGCTTGTGCTGCGCGCCGGGTTCGCGCCGTTCCCAGTAGCGGTCGAAGAAGTAATGCGCCACAGTGTTGACTGCCGGTTCGATGAACGTCACGGCGCCGCTGACAGCCAGATTGCCGGTCAGCGTATAAGTGACGCCAAAGGCAATGGCAACGTGCATGATGCCGAACGACAGGGTCTTAGCCATGGTAGATTGCCTCGCGAAGATGTCGGTTGTTTGCTGCATGTGCCCGGGTTTTTGTCGGGTGCCCGTCACGAACCACATGCTAATGATTCTCAATTGATTTAAGAAATCAATATTTTGTTCTGTCTTAATAAACAATGACTATCGTCGACGTCATCACAATCGACGGGCCCACCGCATCAGGAAAGGGTACCGTAGCGCACAAGGTGGCCGACGCGCTCAGTTTCCACTTGCTGGACAGCGGTGCGTTGTATCGCCTGGTGGCGCTGGCCAGCGAGCGTGCGGGCATCGACATGCAGGATGTGGAGGGGTTGGCAAGCCTGGCTACCCGCCTCGATGTGAAGTTCGGGCCGGACCGTGTCTGGCTGCGCGGCGAGGAGGTCAGCCTGGCCATCCGCGCGGAAGCCACCGGCAACCGGGCCTCGGCGATCGCCGTCCACCAGCCGGTGCGCGACGCCCTGACGGCGCTGCAGCGCGGTTTTCGCAAGCTGCCCGGCCTGGTTGCCGACGGCCGCGACATGGGTACCGTGATTTTCCCGGATGCCCGGCTGAAGGTGTTCCTGACGGCAAGTGTCGAGGCGCGCGCTCGCAGGCGCTATAAACAATTGATTGATAAGGGAATTTCTGCTAATATCGAAGACCTTTTGCGAGACCTTGAGTCGCGCGACCAGCGGGATCGCTCCCGCACGGCCGCGCCGCTGCGTCCCGCAGAGGATGCGCACCTGCTCGATACCTCCGACATGACGGTGGATCAGGCGGTGGCGCAGGTGCTGCAGTGGTATGGCGCGCCGGGTTATTGACCCGCGCGAGTCCAGCCGCTGCAACATCGAAGTGCCGGCAGAGCCTGCAAGCGCAGATCCGCCGGTGTTGTTCAACCTGACCCCGCTGCCCGGTGCAGACTGAGCGCGATCCACGCGCCGGCCCGAGTACTGCGGATTGATACTCAAGTTTATGTCCGACCTGCAAACTAACGAATCCTTTGCCGCACTGTTCGAGGAATCCGTCGCCCGCTCCAATATGAAGGCTGGCGAAGTGATTTCCGCTGAAGTCGTGCGCATCGACCACAATTTCGTGGTCGTCAACGCCGGCCTCAAATCGGAAGCCTTTGTGCCGGTGGAGGAGTTCCTGAACGACCAGGGCGAACTCGAAGTGCAGGCCGGCGACTACGTCTCCGTGGCCATCGACGCGCTCGAGAACGGCTATGGCGACACCATCCTGTCCCGCGACAAGGCCAAGCGCCTGGCATCGTGGCTGAACCTCGAGAAGGCGCTGGAAGACGGCGAAATCATCTCGGGCACGGTCACGGGCAAGGTCAAGGGCGGCCTGACCGTCATGGTCAACGGCATCCGCGCGTTCCTGCCGGGCTCGCTGGTCGACGTGCGTCCGATCAAGGACACCACGCCGTACGAAGGCAAGACCCTGGAATTCAAGGTCATCAAGCTGGATCGCAAGCGCAACAACGTGGTGCTGTCGCGCCGCGCCGTTGTGGAAGCGACCCTGGGCGAAGAGCGCCAGAAGCTGATGGAAACCCTGAAGGAAGGCGCCATCGTCAACGGTATCGTCAAGAACATCACGGACTACGGCGCATTCGTGGACCTGGGTGGCATCGACGGCCTGCTGCACATCACCGACCTGGCATGGCGTCGTGTGCGTCACCCGAGCGAAGTGCTGTCGGTTGGCCAGGAAATCACCGCCAAGATCCTCAAGTTCGACCAAGAGAAGAACCGCGTCTCGCTGGGCGTGAAGCAGCTGGGCGAAGATCCGTGGGTCGGCATCTCGCGTCGCTACCCGCAAAGCACCCGCCTGTTCGGCAAGGTGACCAACCTGACCGACTACGGCGCATTCGTTGAAATCGAAGCCGGCATCGAAGGCCTGGTCCACGTTTCCGAAATGGACTGGACCAACAAGAACGTGGCCCCGTCGAAGGTTGTCCAGCTGGGCGACGAAGTCGAAGTCATGGTTCTGGATATCGACGAAGACAAGCGTCGTATCAGCCTGGGCATGAAGCAATGCAAGGCCAATCCGTGGGACGATTTCAGCCGTAACCACAAGAAGGGCGACAAGCTGGGCGGCCAGATCAAGTCGATCACCGACTTCGGCGTGTTCATCGGCCTGCCCGGTGGCATCGACGGCCTGGTGCACCTGTCCGACCTGTCCTGGCAAGAAACCGGCGAAGAAGCCGTGCGCAAGTACAAGAAGGGCGACGAAGTGGAAGCCGTGGTTCTGGGCATCGACGTCGACAAGGAACGCATCTCGCTGGGTATCAAGCAGCTGTCGGGCGACCCGTTCAACAACTTCATCTCGGCTAACGACAAGGGTTCCCTGGTCAACGGCACGATCAAGACTGTTGATGCCAAGGGCGCTGTCGTGCAACTGGCTGATGACGTCGAAGGCTACCTGCGCGCATCCGAAATCTCGGCTGACCGCGTGGAAGATGCTCGCAACGTGCTGAAGGAAGGCGAACAAATCACCGCCCTGGTGGTGAACGTCGACCGCAAGTCGCGCAACATCAACCTGTCGATCAAGGCCAAGGACAACGTCGAGCAGCAAGAAGCCATGCAAAAGTTCGCTGCCGACACCGGCACGGCTGGCACGACCAACCTGGGCGCGCTGCTGAAGGCCAAGCTCGGCCAGGACAACCAGTAAGCATTGGTTCTTACGCCTGCTAGCGGATGCCCATGACCAAGTCCGAGCTTGTCGAAAAACTGGCTGCCCGGTTCCCGCAGCTGTTGCTGCGGGATGCGGATATCTCGGTGAAGACGATCCTCGACGCGATGTCCGAAGCGCTGGCCGATGGCCACCGCATCGAGATTCGCGGATTCGGCAGTTTTGGTCTGAACCGGCGTCCGCCGCGCGTTGGGCGCAACCCCAAGTCCGGCGAACGCGTGCTGGTGCCCGAGAAACGGGTACCGCACTTCAAGGCGGGCAAGGAGTTGCGTGAACGTGTCGATCGCAGCCCGGCGCTGCCGCAGGCAGGTAGCGGCGGCGGTGCTGGTGCCAATGCCAACGGAAGTCACGTTGGCGGCGGCAATGCGAATGGCAGCATCCATGGCGGCAGCAATGGCCATGGCGCTGCGGCTGGTGCGGGTCATGCGACCGCGCCTGGCCAGGCGAAGCCGGCAGCCGTTGCCGGCAGCGCCTCGCATGATGACGGCGGGCTGAAACTGGCCCAGTCCTGAATCCGCTGTGTTTGGCTCGTGATGTGCCTGGATAGTCAAAAAAGCGCCCCTTATCGGGGCGCTTTTTCATTGCGTGTGCATACAAGAGGTTACCGTTGGCACGAGGCGATTCCGCTACAATGCCGGGAATCGTGCGACACGCACTTCGTGTCCGGGCAGCTCCAACGTTAGGAGCATCGACCTTTGTTGGGACACGGGAAGGCTTCGGCTGACCCGTCAATCTCAACCATTTCTTGCTTTGACGAACCTGGCCGTAAGGTGGGGGGAGTCCAGATGTTGTGATGAAGGCCAGAATACCGGCCCGAGTCGCAGTTTGCTTTTTGCTGGATGAATGTCCAGCCATTGCCCAAAGGCGGGGACGCTCGCCTTTGGGCGAGTTCTCTGTACACACACGCTCTATGGAGGGTGTGGGCGTTTGTACAATGCGGTTTGTTGTGCAGGCGCAACATAGCATTCAATCCGGTCCATATGGATCGGCGCTACGTTCTTTGGGACGGAGGCTAGCGCTCGCAAGAGCCCACCGCCGTCAAGCGCTCGCTGGTTAGGAGCACATGAAGTAAGAGAGTGAGGTTCCGGAGCGTAAGCTCTGCGCGTTATGGTTCGGTCGGACTCACCCGCGAGGGTGCTTTGATAGAGAACCTGCTATGCGACTAGCAGTAGCCTAGGGGGACATGCGTCACTGGTAACGGTGGGGTGTGAAGCTTCCCTGACAATGTAGCCCCCGTAAGGGCGCCCGTTTTCCGTGAGGGAAATGGGTGGAGACTCCGAGCAGCGATGGGGTCGAGGAGCTAGGCTGACTGGTATGGGTAATGTAAGTGAACTGCTGATAAACGCCGTGAGCATTGCGGTGCCAAAGCTGCTGTTAGGCACTAACCAAAACGGTACGTGGTCGGTTGTCCCGTTGGTTCCTCGGGACACGTCGTCATTGGACCACCGGCGAAGAGGCGGACCCTAACCCAGTCGTGTAACGCGCAGGGAACGTGGTAAGCCCGTATGGCTGCCGAAGCGCAGCTAGCTTCGGCAGGCGAACCGCAAGGAACGCTGTTGGCTGTGCGGGTATGGGAGGTTGGAAAAAGCGAACGCCGGGCTGTAATGGTTCGGATAGGGGTTGAAACATCATCCCACGCGAAAGCGGGCAGACTTCCAACTGGTCTTTCGTCACAAGACGGCTGACTGAACTCGCTTGTTTAATTTTTCTTCCCTTGAGGGGCAACTGTCCCTCAAGGGGCATGTTGTCTCTTGATTCTGGGGAGGATCCTCAAGATAGGAGAGCAGCATGGAAGCATTGATCCGCAAGGATGAATCTGCGCCCTCCGGCGTACCGCAGCGATGGGGCGACATCAATTGGCGCCGCGTTGAGCGAAACGTTCGGGTAATGCAGATTCGAATTGCGAAGGCAACACAGGAAGGGGATTGGCGCAGGGTGAAAGCCCTGCAGCGGTCCCTGACCCGCTCGTGGTCCGCCAAGGCATCGGCGGTGCGGCGAGTGACGGAGAACCAAGGTGCGCGGACAGTAGGTGTTGACCGCGAAAAGTGGGACTCGCCTGAAGTCCGATGGGAAGCCATCGGACGGTTGAAACGCCGGGGGTACCGGCCCATGCCATTACGGAGGGTCTTTATCCCCAAGTCCAATGGGAAGGAACGCCCTCTGGGCATTCCGACCATGTTGGACCGAGCCATGCAGGCCCTGTATCTGCTGGCGCTGGAACCGGTGTCCGAAGGGACGAGTGATCCGAACTCCTATGGGTTCCGGATCAATCGCTCTACCGCGGATGCCATGTCCCAGCTATTTGTCTCGTTGTCCCAGAAGGCTTCGGCTCAATGGGTACTAGAGGCAGATATCAAGGGGTGCTTTGACCATATCAGTCACGACTGGCTGGAACGCAACGTCCCGATGGACCGCGCAATTCTGCAAAAGTGGCTGAAGGCTGGCGTTGTATTTCAGGGCCAGTTTCAGGCGACCGAGGCCGGAACACCACAGGGGGGCATCATTTCCCCGACTCTGGCAAACGTGGCATTGAACGGGTTGGAACGGCAACTGACGGAGTCCTTGCGGACGAAGTTGGGAGTCAACCAAACCAAGAAGCTAAAGGTTAACGTTGTGCGCTATGCGGATGACTTCGTGATCACCGGCAACACGCCGGAGCTTTTGGAACATGAGGTAAAACCGTGGGTGGAGCAGTTCCTAGCAGTACGGGGGCTGACGCTATCGACGGAAAAGACGCGGATCGTCAACATCGCCAACGGCTTTGACTTCCTAGGGTGGAATTTCCGGAAGTACTCGGGAACGCTGCTCATCAAACCGAGCAGGAAGAACGTGCAGACGTTCTATCGCAAGGTGAAGGAAGTCATCAGTGCTAACAAAGCGGGAAAGCAGGCGGATCTAATTGCTCTGCTGAATCCGATGCTAAGGGGCTGGGCGCAGTATCACAGTCCAGTGGTTGCAAAGGCCACGTTCACACGTATGGAGCATGTGGTATTCCAGGCTCTATGGCGATGGGCGACACGGCGACACCGAGGAAAGAACTCTGATTGGGTGCGGAAGAAGTACTTCGCTTCGATCGGGGAACGGAACTGGGTGTTCGGGACCACAGTCACAGACGAGGCTGGTAGTCGCCACTGGATGGAACTGTACTCGCTTGCGAGCACGGTCATTCAGCGGCACACAAAAGTCAAAGGGAGCTACAACCCCTTTGATCCTGAGCAGGAGCAGTACGGTGAGAAGTTGCGGCAAGAGCGCATGCGATCAAGCATGTCGCACCGAAAGCAATGGATCAAGTTGTACCTGTCCCAGCAAGGCTTGTGTGCGGTGTGTCAGTGCAAGATAACCAAAGAGTCCGGGTGGGAAGATCACCATCTCGAACCGCGCATTCTCGGCGGCTCGGACGCTCTGGGAAATCGTGTGCTGTTGCATCCGAATTGTCATATCCGCGTTCACCACCACGGCCAGACCGTTGTGAAACCGGTGTTTAATTAACATTTTGTAGAGGCTTGAGCCGTATGCGGGGAAACTCGCACGTACGGTTCTTAGGGGGGGATGGTGACCAGGAATGGCCTATCCCTACCCTACCACCGAGGGGGCGCCGCCCGCCGGCGTCCGCATCACCGGAGTCCGATCCATCCCATCTGCCGCATGAAGCCCGCATGAAACTTGTCGCCTGGATCATCCGCATCGTCCTGTTCGCGCTGCTGTTCGTGCTGGCGCTGCGCAACACCGCCGACGTCTCGTTGCAGCTCTTTTTCGACGCAGTCTGGCGCGCGCCCCTGATCCTGATCTTGCTGGCCGCTTTCGGGCTGGGCATCCTCGCAGCACTCGCTGCGCTGGCGCCTGCGCTGATGCGCCAGCGCATGGAGGCCGGCCGGCTGCGGCGTGCGTTGGGCGAGGCGCGCAGCCAGTCGGCGGAAAGTGCGCGCGACCCACAGGCCGCGGCAGGTTCCGGCATTCCTTACAACGTAGTTGGCCCTAAAGTCTGACCCATGATTTTTGAAACCTGGTGGCTGCTGGCGCTGCCGCTCATTTTCGGCCTCGGCTGGATGGCTGCCCGCTTCGATGCGCGCCAGCTGATGAGCGAGCAGGGCGCGCTGCCGCGCTCCTATTTCAAGGGGCTGAATTTCCTGCTCAACGAGCAGCCCGACCAAGCCATCGATGCGTTCATCGAGGTGGTGCGCCTGGACCCCGAGACCACCGAGCTGCACTTTGCGCTCGGCGCCTTGTTCCGCCGGCGCGGTGAAACCGAACGCGCCATCCGCGTGCACCAGAACCTGGCCAGCCGCCAGGATCTTCCCGATGCCGAGCGCGAGCACGCGCTCTATGAGCTGGGCCAGGACTTCCTGCGTGCCGGCCTGCTTGACCGCGCCGAGGAATCGCTGCGCCGCCTGATGTCCGGGCCGTATGCCGCCCCGGCAAAGCATGTGCTTCTGGAGCTCTACGAAGTCGAGAAAGAGTGGAAGAAGGCCATCGACGCGGCACGCGAACTGCAGCCGCTGGAGCACAAGGACTACAGTGTGCAGATCGCGCAGTTCTGCTGCGAGCTGGCGCAGGACGCGCTGCAGCGCAAGCAGCCCGACGACGCCATCGGCTGGCTGCAGCAGGCAGTCAAGGAAAACCCCGCCAATGTGCGCGCGCCGATGCTGCTGGGCGACGTGGCGATGGCGGCGGGCGACGCGCAAGGCGCACTCGGCCACTGGCTTGGCATCGAGAAGCAGGATGCCTCCTACCTGCCGCTGGTGGCGGATCGCGTGGTCAAGGCGTACCGCCAGCTGGGCGACGATGGCCGGGCGCTGGAGTGGTTGCGTGGCCTGCTCAAGACGAACCTGGCTGCCGAGCTGCTCGATAGTGCCTATCGCGCCGAGCTGGAACTGCACGGCGCGCATGCCGCGGCCGTGCTGATGCGCGAGCAATTGCGCCGCCAGCCGTCGTTGCAGGCCCTGACCAAGTATTTCGAGGCGCAGGCTGCGGAGGTAGCGCAAGCCAGCGTGGCTGTCACTGCCGATGGGGCCGATGCCGAGCCGGCGGGCTCCGCCCACGATATCGAACATGAGCAGGAGGTGTCGGCGATTCGCGACCTGCTGCAACATCGCACGCGTAACCTGGCGCGCTATACCTGCCGCGAATGCGGCTTCCGCGCCCGATTGTTCTATTGGCAGTGCCCCGGCTGCAACCGCTGGGAAACTTATGCACCGCGCCGCTCCGAGGCGCTCGGCTGACGCTGGCGCCGATGCTGATGTTGATGTTGATGTTGATGCTTTAGCGTCGCACGCCAATCCCTATCTGGAGTACAAGTTATGAAAGTCACCATTATCGGCAGCGGCTACGTCGGTCTAGTGACCGGGGCCTGCCTGGCCGAGCTGGGCAACGATGTGTTTTGCCTGGACGTCGACGAACGCAAGATCACGATGCTCAATGCCGGCGGCGTGCCGATCTACGAACCGGGCTTGAAAGAGCTGATCCAGCGCAACCGCGAGGCTGGCCGGCTGACGTTTTCCACCGATGTGGCGGCCAGCGTGGAGCATGCCGACGTGCAGTTCATCGCCGTTGGCACCCCGCCCGACGAGGACGGCTCGGCCGACCTGCAATATGTGCTGGCGGCTGCCCGCAATATCGGCAAGTACATGACCGGCTTCAAGGTGGTGGTGGACAAGTCCACCGTGCCGGTCGGCACCGGCGACCGTGTCGCCGAAGCCATTCGTGAAGAGTTGGCCGCGCGCGGCCTCGAAGACCTGCAGTTCTCGGTGGTCTCGAATCCGGAGTTCCTGAAGGAAGGCGCCGCGGTGGAGGACTTCATGCGTCCCGACCGTATCGTGCTGGGCTGCAATGCCGACGTGGCAGGCCGCCACGCCAAGGCGATCATGCGCCAGCTCTACGCGCCCTTCAACCGCAATCATGAGCGTACTTTCTATATGGACGTGCGCTCGGCCGAGTTCACCAAGTACGCCGCTAACTCGATGCTGGCCACGCGCATCTCGTTCATGAACGAGCTGGCGAACCTGGCCGATGAGGTCGGCGCCGATATCGAGCTGGTCCGCATGGGCATCGGTTCCGATCCGCGCATCGGCTATAGTTTCCTGTACGCCGGTGCCGGCTACGGCGGCTCGTGCTTCCCCAAGGATGTGCAGGCGCTGATGCGCACCGCCAGCGCGCATGGCAAGCCCATGCGCGTGCTGGAAGCGGTGGAAGCGGTCAACGATGCGCAAAAGCAGGTCCTCGCCGACAAGGTCGTGCGCCGCTGCGGCGAGGATCTCACCGGCCGCACCTTTGCGATCTGGGGCCTGGCATTCAAGCCCAATACCGACGACATGCGTGAAGCGCCGTCGCGGGTGCTGGCGCAAGCGCTGGTGTCCCGGGGCGCCTGCCTGCGCGTGCATGATCCGATCTCCATGGCCGAGGCCAAGCATGCGCTGGCCCTCGATCTCGCGGACATCGAAGGCGGCTTCGCGCGCGTGCATTTCAGCGACGCGCAGATGGATACGCTCGACGGTGCCGATGCCCTGGTCATCGTCACCGAGTGGAAGGTGTTCCGCAGCCCGGATTTCAACCAGATCAAGCGCCGCCTGAAGGCACCCGTCATCTTCGACGGACGCAATCTGTACGAGCCCGAAGCCATGCAGGAAGCGGGCATCGAATATCATGCGATCGGGCGGCCGACCACGACGCGCTGAAACGCAACCCAACGGGAACGACAAGCCAACGCCCCGGCTGACGGACCGGGCCGTGTTGCCAAGGATGTCCATGAGCAAGAACCATATTCCGCAGCAACAGATCAATCAATCGCGCATCCTGGTGGCGGGCGACATGATGCTCGACCGCTATTGGTTTGGCGATGTCGAGCGCATCTCGCCGGAAGCGCCGGTGCCGGTGGTGCAGATCAAGCGCAGCGACGAACGCCTCGGCGGCGCCGCCAACGTGGCGCGCAATGCCGCCGCGCTGGGCGCCCAGGTGGGCATGCTGGGCGTGGTCGGCGACGACGAGCCCGGCCGTACGCTGGAGGCGCTGCTCAGCGCCAGCCACGTGCAGCCCTACCTGCATCGCGACCCCACCGTCAACACCACCATCAAGCTGCGCGTGGTGGCGCACCAGCAACAGTTGCTGCGGGTGGACTTCGAGAATGTTCCGGGACATGAAGTGCTGGCTGCGGTGCAGGATCGTTTCCTGGCCCTGGTCAAGGAGTACAAGGTCCTGGTGCTCTCCGACTACGGCAAGGGCGGACTGGCCCACGTCGGCCGCATGGTCGAGGCGGGCCGCGCCGCAGGCTGCCTGGTGCTGGTCGACCCCAAGGGCGACGATTACTCACGCTATCGCGGCGCCACGCTGATCACCCCCAACCGCGCTGAAATGCGGCACGTGGTGGGCGCCTGGAAGACCGAGTCCGATCTCACCATCCGGGCCCAGAACCTGCGGCGCGAGCTGCATCTCGAAGCGCTGCTGCTGACGCGCTCGGAAGAGGGCATGACGCTCTACACCGAAGCCGAGGTGCTGCACGTGTCGGCGCAGGCGCGCGAAGTCTACGACGTGTCCGGCGCCGGCGACACCGTGATCGCCACGCTGGCGACCATGCTGGGCGCGGGCGTGCCGCTCAAGGAAGCCGTGCAGCACGCCAATCGCGCTGGCAGCATCGTGGTGGGCAAGCTGGGCACCGCGGTCGTCACCTATCCTGAATTGTTCGGCACGCCGGCATAATGGCCGCGCTGCCTCCTGGCTCGACTGAGCCCACACGACCATGACCATCATCGTTACCGGCGCTGCCGGCTTCATCGGCAGCAACCTCGTCAAGGGCCTGAACGAGCGCGGCGAAGACAATGTCGTCGCCGTCGACAACCTGACGCGCGCCGACAAATTCCACAACCTCGTCGACTGCGAGATCCGCGATTACCTCGACAAGGGCGAGTTTATCGAGCGCTTCAAGCGCGGCGAGTTCGGCAAGGTGCGCGCGGTGTTTCATGAGGGTGCCTGTTCGGACACCATGGAGACCGACGGCCGCTACATGATGGAGAACAATTTCCGCTACACCAAGGCGCTGATGGATGCCTGCCTGGAACAGGGCACGCAATTCCTCTACGCCTCGTCGGCGGCCACCTATGGCGCCTCGCAGGTGTTCAAGGAAGAGCGCGAATTTGAGAAGCCGCTGAACGTCTACGGCTACTCCAAGTTCCTGTTCGACCAGGTGGTGCGGCGCACGCTGCCGTCCGCGCTGTCGCAGATCGTGGGCTTTCGCTATTTCAACGTGTATGGCCCGCGTGAGGCGCACAAGGGCCGCATGGCCTCGGTGGCGTTCCACAATTTCAACCAGTTCCGCGCCGACGGCACGGTGAAGCTGTTTGGCGAGTATGGCGGCTATGCGCCGGGTGGCCACACCCGTGACTTCATCTCGGTGGAAGACGTGGTGAAGGTCAACCTGTTCTTCCTGGAGCATCCGGACAAGTCGGGCATCTTCAACCTCGGCACCGGCCGCGCGCAACCGTTCAACGACATCGCCGCGACCGTGGTCAACACGCTGCGCGAGGCCGATGGCCGGCCCCATCTGACGCTCGACGAGATGGTGCTGGAGGGCCTGGTGGAGTACATCAAGTTCCCCGACGCGCTGCGCGGCAAGTACCAGTGCTACACCCAATCCGATGTCTCGCGCCTGCGTGGCGCCGGGTACAAGGAAGCCTTCTACACCGTGGAAGAAGGCGTGTCGCGCTACTGCCGCTGGTTGTTGCAGAACAAGGGCTGAAGTCGCAAAGACGCGCGCATAGAACCACTTGCCGCCCGCTTTCCGCGCACTGTGGAAACACCTCGGTAGCGTTGAGGTGAACTTTTGTTGCGGGGTGCGCCAAGCCGCTTGCCCGCTCCTATCCTGCGTGTTGCTTCGTCCAGCCAGGGCGAAGCCACCTTCATCAACGGATAGGAGAAATTCCCATGTTCAAGCCAACTTTGACGCGTGCGTCCAGGCAGGTCCTGCTGGCCGCCGCCGTCTGGTTCTCGCTCTCTGGCGCCGCGCTCGCGGCGATCGATGTGAATACCGCCGATGAGGCCGCGCTGGTTTCGCTCAAGGGCATCGGGCCTGCCACGGCCAGCACCATTGTCAGCGAACGCAGCCGGGGCGGTCCTTTCAAGGATGCCGCGGATCTCGCCGATCGGGTCAAGGGCCTGGGGCAGAAATCGGTCGTGCGCTTGCAGGAGGCCGGCATGACCATCGGCGCCGGCGGCGCAGCCGCGCCGAAGGCCACGGTGGCCGCGGCGGCTCCGGCCAAGAAGGACGCCAAGGCGGAGAAGCCGCCGGCCAAGGCCGTTCGCTAAGGCTGCCGCGGGCGTGCTGCGCGGCGCCCGCCCCCGAAGCTATCCGATCGTCGAAGCCCCGGCCGAGCCCGGGGCTTTTTTGCTACCCATGCACCAGCACGAGGATCCGGCGCTGGTATGGCTCGTGCTAGTGCCGTGTGGCTTATCACGAATGCGGCCGCGCGGTATCATGCGGACGCTGTTGCGGCCCGAGCCGGCTGCGTGGCCCACAAAATCCAAAATCGAGCCGGACCTGCCCGCATACGGGGGGCGGCCAGGCCAATAAAAAGGGAGCTGGACAATGGGAAATAACGAGGACGCGGGATTCCTGCCCAAGTGGCGGCTAAAGACGCACGGCGTGATTGCGCCGGATGAGCGCCTGCCCGCCGGCCAGACCCTCCTGGCAGGGATCCAGCATGTGGTGGCGATGTTCGGCTCGACCGCGATCGCGCCGATCCTGATGGGCTTCAATCCCAATATCGCCATCCTGTTTTCCGGCATCGGCACGCTGATCTTTTTCCTGTGCGTGCGCGGCAGGGTGCCGAGCTACCTGGGCTCCAGCTTTGCCTTCATCGCGGTGGTGATCGCGGCGACCGGCTACGCCGGCAGCGGCCCCAACCCGAATATCCCGGTGGCGCTCGGCGGCATCATCGCAGCGGGCGTGCTGTACCTGCTCATTGGCCTGGTGGTGCAGTCGGTCGGCTATCGCTGGGTGGAGCGGCTGATGCCGCCCGTGGTGACGGGCGCCATCGTGGCGGCCATCGGCCTGAACCTGGCGCCGGTGGCGGTCAAGGCCGTGAGCGGCGCCGCGCTGGACACCTGGGTGGGCCTGGCCACGGTGCTGGCCGTGGGCATGGTCGCAGTCCATGCGCCGGGCATGCTGCGCCGGCTCCCGGTGCTGGTGGGCGGGCTGTTCGGCTACGTGCTGTACTTCGTCTGCGCCAACGGGCTGGGCATGGGCAAAGGCATCGATTTCTCCGGCGTGGCCGCCGCCGCCTGGTTCGGCCTGCCGGTCTTCTCCACGCCGGTGTTCCAGGCCAGCGCCATGCTGCTGATCGCCCCGGTAGCCATCGTGCTGGTGGCGGAAAACCTCGGGCATATCAAGGCCATCAGTGTGATGACCGGCCGCAATCTCGACCCGTATATCGGCCGCGCCTTCATCGGCGACGGCATTGCCACCATCATCTCCGCCGGCGGCGGCGGCACGGGCGTGACCACTTACGCCGAGAACATGGGCGTGATGGCGGTGACCAAGATCTACTCCACGCTGATCTTCGTGGTGGCGGCGGCGGTGGCGCTGGTGCTGGGCTTCTCGCCCAAGTTTGGTGCGCTGATCCTGACCATCCCGGGTCCGGTGATCGGTGGCCTGACCATTGTCGTGTTCGGCCTGATCGCTGCCACCGCCGGGCGTATCTGGGTGCAGAACAAGGTCGATTTCTCCAGTTCGCGCAACCTGATCACGGTCGGCGCCACGCTGACCGTGGCGGCCGGCGACCTGACCCTGAAGCTGGGCGGCATGACGCTTGGCGGCATCGGTACCGCCACTTTTGGCGCGATCCTGCTGTATCACCTGCTGGGCAGCCGCAAGGCCGAGGCCGAGGCCGAGGCGGAAGCCGAGGCGGAAGCCGAAGCCTGACACACCGCGAAGCTAGCGGGCGCTCCCGCGGGGGAGCGCCCGCCACGTCGGCAACGCGGGCTTTGCGACTGCATTACAATGAGCGCCGACATTGGAATCCCGCTCACCATGGCCTACAAGACGATTGAAGACACCATCGGCAATACGCCGCTGGTGCAACTGCAGCGCATCCCCGGCGCCGCCGGCACGCCGCGCGGCAACGTAATCCTCGGCAAGCTCGAGGGCAACAACCCGGCGGGCTCGGTCAAGGACCGGCCGGCAGTCTCGATGATTGCCCGCGCCGAGTCGCGCGGGCGCATCAAGCCGGGCGACACGCTGATCGAAGCCACTTCGGGCAATACCGGTATCGCGCTGGCCATGGCAGCTGCCATCCGTGGCTACAAGATGGTGCTGATCATGCCGGAAGACCTGAGCATGGAGCGCCGCCAGAGCATGGCCGCCTACGGCGCGGAGATCATCCTGACGCCGGTCAAGGGCGGCATGGAATATGCGCGCGACCTCGCGGACTCCATGGAGCGCGATGGCCGCGGCGTGATCCTGGACCAGTTCGCCAACCCGGACAATCCGCTGGCTCACTACGAGACCACTGGCCCGGAGATCTGGCGCGATACCGAAGGGCGCATTACTCACTTCGTCTC
This sequence comes from Cupriavidus sp. CuC1, assembly GCF_044627735.1. Taxonomy (NCBI): domain Bacteria; kingdom Pseudomonadati; phylum Pseudomonadota; class Betaproteobacteria; order Burkholderiales; family Burkholderiaceae; genus Cupriavidus; species Cupriavidus sp. CuC1. The sequence continues at coordinate 106,994 of NZ_JBIUHC010000008.1, forward strand.
TGCCATGGGCACCACGGGCACCATTACCGGTGTTTCGCGCTACCTCAAGGAACAGAACGCAGAGATCCAGATCGTGGGGGCGCAACCCGCCGAAGGCTCGCGCATTCCCGGTATCCGCAAGTGGCCCGAGGCGTACATGCCGAAGATCTACGACCCGAAGTTCATCGACCGTACCGAGCCTGTCGGCCAGGGCGATGCCGAGCACATGGCACGCCGCATGGCGCGCGAGGAAGGGATCTTCTGCGGCATCTCGGCTGCCGGCGCGCTGTGCGTGGCGCTGCGTATCGCCGAGGAAGTGGAGAACGCCACCATTGTGTTCGTGGTGTGCGATCGCGGCGATCGCTACCTGTCGACCGGGGTGTTCCCGGCCTGACGCCGCGTTGCTCCGCGCATTAAAAAAAAGCCCCGCGAATCTTGCGGGGCTTTTTGTTTCTGGTGCTGCGATTAGCGAGGTCAGCCCATCGCGGCCTTGACCGCCTCGCCCAGCTGGTACACGGCCAGCGCGTAGAAGAAGCTGCGGTTGTAGCGTGTCAGCACATAGAAGTTGCGCAGGCCGAGCATGTAGTCGGTGGTTTCGCCGGGCGTGGGCAGGTCCACCACCAGCACGCCGGTTTCGCCTTCGCGTGCCAGGTCGATCGGCTCGTCCACGCGCAGGCCGGCCTTGAGCAACTGGTTGAGCGTGCGGGTGGGCCATGGCTCGCCATCCGCAGCGGCGGCGACGATGCCGCGGCTGCCCTCGTCGGTGGCGATGCGCCAGACCACCGGGCGGCCCTGTTCCCAGCCGTGCAGTTGCAGGAAGCGGGCCACGCTGCCGATCGCGTCGGTGGCGCTGCTGCGCAGGTCGATGTGGCCGTCGCCGTCGTAGTCGATGGCGTATTCGCGCAGGCTGGTGGGCATGAACTGCGGAATGCCCACGGCGCCCGCGAAGGAGCCCAGCACCGAGAACACATCGGTGTTGGTGTCGCGGCACCACAGCAGGTAGTCGGCCAGCTGGTTGCGGAACAGCGTGGTGCGCGCTTCGCGGTTGGGCACGTCCGGATAATCAAAGGCCAGCGTGGAGAGCGAGTCGATCACGCGGAAGGTGCCCATGTCGCGGCCATAGATGGTCTCGACGCCGATGATGCCGACGATCACCGCGGCCGGCACACCGAACTCGGCTTCCGCGCGGCGCAGCGTTTCGCGATTCTGCTGCCAGAAGCGCACGCCCGCATCGATGCGGATCGGCTCGATAAAGCGCGAGCGGTAGGTGCGCCAGCTTTTGCGTCCCGGCGTGGCGGGCGGCATGATCAGGCGCACCACCGTGGACGAATACACGGCCTGGCCGAACCAGTCTTCCAGCGTCTGGCGGGCAAAGCCGTGGCGCGCCACCATCTCGTCGATGAAGGCGCGGCTCTTGGGGTTGTCACGGTAGCGGCCCGGCTCGATTTCTTCTTCGCGCACGCTCACGCGGCGCTTGCCGGCGGCAAGCAGGGCGGGGGAGACGCCGCACAAGCTCAATGCGGCAGCGGAAAGTGCGGCGCCCAGGAGCGGGCGGCGCAGGGAGCGCTGGGAGTCGGTCATGGTGTCCTTTGCAAGTCGCAGCGAGTATAGCGGATGGTGCCTGCGTGCCACCCCGCTGGGTGGCCAGCGCGGCATGTGATAACGTAACGAGTGGAGACCACGATTAAAGCAATAAGACATGCCCACAGGCTATTACACGCATCCCGAGTTCCTGCTGCATGAGATGGGGCATTTCCATCCGGAGTGCCCCGAGCGCCTGCGGGCCATTGAGGATCACCTGATCTCGCACGGCATGGACGGCCTGCTCGACCGGCGTGAGGCGAGCGCCGCCACCGCCGAGCAGATCGGGCGCGTGCATCTTCCGCAATACATCGCCTCGCTGGCCGCGGCCAGCCCTGCCAGCGGCTACTACCCGATCGATCCCGATACCTCGATGAACCCGCACACGCTGGCCGCCGCCACCCATGCGGCCGGCGCCGCGGTGGCCGCCACCGATGCGGTGATGGCGGGCGAAGTCGAGAACGCGTTTTGCTGCGTGCGCCCGCCGGGGCACCATGCCGAGCCGGATCGGGCCATGGGCTTTTGCTTCTACAACAATGTGGCGATCGCCGCGCGTCATGCGCTCGCCGCGCACGGGCTCGAGCGCGTGGCCATCGTCGATTTCGACGTGCATCACGGCAATGGCACCGAAGCCGCCTTCCGTGGCGACGCCCAGGTGTTGATGTGCAGCTTCTTCCAGCATCCGTTCTATCCCTACAGCGGCACCGAGCACATCGCCGCCAATATGTCGAACATCCCGCTGCCGGCCTATACCAACGGCCTGGCGGTGCGTGAAGTGGTGGAGACGATCTGGCTGCCGCGCCTGAACGAGTTCAAGCCGCAGATGCTGTTTATCTCGGCTGGCTTCGACGCCCATCGCGAGGATGACCTCGGGCAGATGGGGCTGGTCGAGCAGGACTATGCCTGGATCACCGCCCAACTGGTCGACGTCGCCCGCGCCCATGCGAAAGGGCGCATCGTCAGTTGCCTGGAAGGTGGCTATAACCTGAGCGCGCTGAGCCGTAGCGTGTGTGCGCACCTCAAGGTGCTGCTCGAACGATAGGAGGCCCTGGCATGGCTGAAACCGATATCCGCGATATCCGCGCCGTGACGCCGCTGCTCACCGAAAGCCTCGACGCCCCGGGCGTGCTGCGCCTGACGATGAACCGGCCCGAAGCGTTCAACTCGCTGTCAGAGGACCTGCTGGATGCGCTGTCCGCGGCGTTTGCCCGCGCCGGCGCCGATGCCTCGGTCCGCGTGGTGGTGCTGGCTGCGGCCGGCCGCGCGTTCTGCGCGGGCCATGACCTGCGCGAGATGCGCGCCAGCCCGTCGCACGACTACTACCGCCGCCTGTTCGACCGCTGCACCCGCATGATGATGGCGATGCAGAAGATGCCGCAGCCGGTCATCGCGCGCGTGCAAGGCATTGCCACCGCCGCCGGCTGCCAGCTGGTGGCGATGTGCGACCTGGCGGTGGCGGCCGACGTGGCCCGCTTTGCGGTATCGGGCGTAAATCTCGGCTTGTTCTGCGCGACCCCCGGCGTGGCGCTGTCGCGCAACCTGTCGCGCAAGCACGCCATGGAGATGCTGCTGACCGGCGACATGATCGACGCCCTGCAAGCCCGGGACCGCGGGCTGGTCAACCGCGTAGTGCCGGCCGATGCCCTCGATGCCGAGGTCGCGCGCCTGGCGGCCAGCATCTGCGCCAAGCCGGCCGCCGCCGTGGCCGCCGGCAAGGGCCTGTTCTACCGCCAACTGGAGATGGGCATCGAAGCGGCCTATCAGCTCGCCGGGCAGACCATGGCTTGCAACATGATGGATCCGGCGGCGCTGGAGGGCGTCCAGGCCTTTCTCGACAAGCGCCCGCCCTCTTGGAGTGATGTTTAAATATCTTTTTGTTGGCTTATACGGGCCTATATGCCCCTAACATATAAAGACATCGGCAAAAAGTCGTTTCTGGTATGAAGCGGATCGCTTAAAATGCGCGCTTCGCCCAAAAAATAAAATGCGGCAACAGCGCTAGAGAGACTTTCTCGCCTGTTGCCGTTTTCTTTTCACATGATCGAACTGCAAGGTCTTTCGCAGCGCTTCCCCGGCGGGTCGGGTGAGGTGTATGCGCTGCGGGACGTCAACCTGTCGATTGCGGCAGGTGAGGTCTTCGGCATCATCGGCCGCAGCGGCGCCGGCAAGAGCACGCTGGTGCGCGCCATCAACCTGCTTAACCGCCCCAGCGCCGGCCGCGTGAGCGTGGCCGGCCAGGAGTTGACCGCGCTTGACAGCGCCGCGTTGCGCAAGGCACGCCGCGACATCGGCATGATCTTCCAGCATTTCAACCTGCTGTCGTCGCGTACCGTCTATGACAATGTGGCGCTGCCGCTGGAGCTCGCCGGGAAGTCCCGCAGCGAGATCTCCGATACGGTGCTGCCGCTGCTGGAGTTGGTCGGCCTGACGGCGCTCAAGGATCGCTATCCTGCCCAGGTCAGCGGCGGGCAGAAGCAGCGCGTGGGGATTGCCCGTGCGCTGGCCAGCAAGCCCAAGGTGCTGCTGTCGGACGAGGCGACCTCCGCCCTCGATCCGGAGACCACCCGCTCCATCCTCGAACTGCTCAAGCAGATCAATCGCGAGCTGGGCCTGACCATCGTCATGATCACGCACCAGATGGAAGTGATCAAACAGGTCTGCGACCGCGTGGCCGTGCTCGAAGCCGGCCAGGTGGTGGAAACCGGCCGGGTGATCGACGTATTCCTGCGCCCCAAGCATGAAGTCACGCGCGCCATGATCGGCGACGTGATCGCGCAGGAACTGCCGCCTAGCGTGCTCAAGCGTGTGGAAAGCCGGCTTGGCAACGGGCGCGACCACGTCTACCGCCTGGCCTTCACCGGCGCGGGCGTGGACCAGCCGGTGCTGGCCCAGGCGATCCGCCGCTACGGGCTGGACTTCAACATCCTGCACGGGCATATCGACGAGATCCAGGGCCAGGCCTTCGGCTCGCTGGCCATCATGGCCACCGGCGAGCCGGCCGACGTGAAGGCGGCGATGGAGTACCTGCAACAAGAGGGCGTAGTGGTGGAGGAGATCGAGCATGTGGTCTGAAATGTTTGACCTGTTCCTGGCCTCGTTCAACGAGACACTGCTGATGGTGAGCATCTCGGGCGTGGTCGGCGCGTTGTTTGGCGTGCCACTGGGCGTGCTGCTGCACCTGACCAACCGCGGCGGCGTGCTGTCGCATCCGCTGTTCAACCGCACCATCGGCGTGGTGGTCAACGCCGTGCGCTCGATCCCCTTCATCATCCTGCTGGTGGTGGTGATCCCGTTCACGCGCTTTATCGTGGGGTCGTCGATCGGCACGACCGCGGCCGTGGTGCCGCTGACCATCGCCGCGATCCCGTTTATCGCGCGCCTGGTGGAAAGCGCGCTGCGCGAAGTCGACAAGGGCCTGGTCGAAGCCGCCCAGTCGATGGGCGCGAGCACCGGCCAGATCGTGATGAAGGTGCTGCTGCCCGAGGCCATGCCTGGCATCGTGGCCGGCCTGACCATCACCTTTGTCAGCCTGGTGGGCTACTCGGCCATGGCCGGCGCCATCGGCGGCGGCGGCCTGGGCGACCTCGGCATCCGCTACGGCTACCAGCGCTACATCACCGAGGTGATGGTGGCGGTGGTACTGATCCTGATCGTTTCCGTGCAAGCGGTGCAAAGCTTCGGCGACTGGCTGGTGCGGCGCATCAGCCACAAGTAACAGGTCGGCCCGGCATTCCGCCCGGCTATCTGCAAAGACATAGAGCCATCGAGAAAAAGGAAGTCAACATGCAACGTCGTAACTTGCTGCAATGGATTGTCGGCGCCGCCCTGGGCGCCACCCTGGCCACCGGCGCCGTGGCGCAGGAAAAGCCGATCAAGATCGGCGTCACCGGCGGCCCGCACGCCCAGATCATGGAACAGGTGAAGAAGGTCGCGGCCAAGGATGGCCTGAACATCCAGGTGGTGGAGTTCAGCGATTACATCCAGCCGAACGCCGCGCTGGCTTCGGGTGACCTGGATGCCAACAGCTACCAGCACCTGCCCTACCTGGAAGCGCAGATCAAGGACCGTGGCTACAAGTTCACCCACATTGCCTTCACCGTGACCTTCCCGATGGGCGTGTACTCCAAGAAGATCAAGTCGCTCGACCAGATCAAGGATGGCGCGCGCGTTGGCGTACCGAACGATCCTACCAATGGTGGCCGTGGCCTGCTGTTGCTGCAAAGCAAGGGCCTGATCAAGCTGCGCCCGGACGCTGGCCTGAAGGCTACGCCGCTGGACATCGTCTCCAACCCGAAGAAGATCCGGATCGTCGAGCTGGACGCCGCGCAACTGCCGCGCTCGCTGGATGACCTCGACGCTGCGGCCATCAACGGCAACTACGCCGAGTCGGCTGGCCTGTCGCCGACCAAGGACGCGATTGCCATGGAAGGCCCCAAGGGTCCCTATGCCAACCTGATCGCCATCCGCGAAGCCGACAAGAACAAGCCCTGGGTGGCCAAGCTGGTCAAGGCCTATCATTCGCCGGAGATCAAGCAGTATGTCCAGAGCACTTTCAAGGATTCGGTGATTACCGCCTGGTAAGTTTGAAAAAACCCTCAAAAACCGTATGCCGCAGGGCATCCTGCGGCACAATACGGCGAAGTTTTCACATTGCCGGGCTATGCCCGGCAATTCTTTACCGATAAAATAGTACGACCGTTCGAAAAATAAGAGTGCCACCCACCCGGTGGTTATAATGGCGAGCGAACCAAATTTCTGACTATCGACTATCAGTGGAGTGAGCGCATGAAAGTACTCGTCGCAGTCAAGCGCGTGGTGGATTACAACGTCAAGGTCCGGGTGAAGTCGGACGGCACGGGCGTGGATCTGGCCAACGTCAAGATGAGCATGAACCCGTTTGACGAAATCGCCGTGGAAGAAGCGGTGCGCCTGCGGGAAGCCGGGGTGGTCACCGAGGTGATCGCCGTGTCCTGCGGCGTGACCCAGTGCCAGGAAACCCTGCGTACGGCGATGGCCATCGGCGCCGACCGCGGCATCCTGGTGGAATCGAACGAAGACCTGCAGCCGCTGGCCGTGGCCAAGCTGCTCAAGGCCCTGGTCGACAAGGAACAGCCGCAGCTGGTGATCCTGGGCAAGCAGGCCATCGACGACGACTCCAACCAGACCGGCCAGATGCTGGCCGCGCTGGCAGGCCTGCCGCAAGCCACCTTCGCCTCGAAGGTGGTGGTGGCCGATGGCAAGGCCTCGGTGACGCGTGAAGTGGACGGCGGTCTGGAGACCCTGTCGCTCAAGCTGCCGGCGGTGGTGACCACCGACCTGCGCCTGAACGAGCCGCGCTACGTGACGCTGCCGAACATCATGAAGGCCAAGAAGAAGCCGCTGGATATCGTCAAGCCGGAAGATCTCGGCGTGGACGTGGCGCCGCGTCTGAAGACCGTCAAGGTCGTTGAGCCGCCCAAGCGTAGCGCGGGTGTGATGGTGCCGGACGTTGCGACGCTGGTGCAAAAGCTGAAGAACGAAGCCAAGGTCATCTGAGCGCGCCAGGAGATAAAACATGACTGCACTCGTCATTGCTGAACACGACAACCAATCCATCAAGGCCGCTACCCTGAACACGGTGACAGCAGCCGCCCAGTGCGGCGGCGATGTCCACGTGCTGGTGGCCGGCGCCAATGCCGCTGCCGCCGCTGCTGCTGCCGCGAAGATCGCCGGCGTGTCCAAGGTGCTGCTGGCCGATGCGCCGCAGTTCGCCGACGGCCTGGCCGAGAACGTGGCCGAGCAAGTCCTGGCCATCGCCAGCGACTACAGCCACATCCTGGCGCCCGCATCGGCCTACGGCAAGAACATCCTGCCGCGCGTCGCGGCCAAGCTGGACGTAGCCCAGCTGTCGGACATCACCAAGGTCGACAGCCCGGACACGTTCGAGCGCCCGATCTACGCCGGCAACGCGATCTCGATCGTGCAGTCGTCGGACAAGGTCAAGGTCATCACCGTGCGCGGCACCGGCTTTGACGCTGCCGCAGCCGAAGGTGGCTCGGCCGCCGTCGAAAACCTGCCCGCAGTGGCCGACGCTGGCATCTCGCAATTCGTTTCGCGCGAAGTCACCAAGAGCGACCGCCCCGAGCTGACCGCTGCCAAGATCATCGTGTCCGGTGGCCGTGGCGTGGGTTCCGGCGAGAACTACACCAAGGTGCTGACGCCGCTGGCCGACAAGCTGAATGCCGCGATGGGCGCGTCCCGCGCTGCCGTGGACGCCGGCTTCGTGCCCAACGATTATCAAGTCGGCCAGACCGGCAAGATCGTTGCGCCGCAGCTGTACATCGCCGTCGGTATCTCCGGCGCGATCCAGCATCTGGCCGGCATGAAGGACTCCAAGGTGATCGTCGCGATCAACAAGGATGCCGAAGCCCCGATCTTCTCGGTGGCCGACTACGGCCTGGTTGGCGATCTGAACACCGTCGTGCCCGAACTGGTGGCGGCGCTGGGCTGATCCCCACTGCCCGGCACGGCGTTTGACACGCCGGGCTCGATCAGGAAGTACTAGCCGTTCCGGGCCCGCCCGAGAACGGCTTTTTTATACATACCGGAGACATCGATGACCTACCGTGCCCCGCTCAAGGACATGCTGTTCGTGATGAACGAACTGGCTGATCTTGACGCCGTCAGCAAGCTGCCCGGCTTCGAGGACGCCACGCCGGAGACGGCGCAGGCGGTGCTCGACGAGGCGGCCAAATTCAACGAACAAGTGGTGGCGCCGCTCAACCGCATCGGCGACATCGAGCCCAGCAGCTGGAAGGACGGCGTGGTCACCACCACACCCGGTTTCAAGGACGCGTTCCGCCAGTTTGGCGAAGGTGGCTGGCAGGGCGTGCTGCATCCGCAGGAGTTCGGTGGCCAGGGCTTGCCCAAGCTGATCGCCACGGCCTGCAACGAGATGCTGAACACGGCGAACCTGTCGTTCGCGCTGTGCCCGTTGCTGACCGACGGCGCCATCGAGGCCCTGCTGACTGCGGGCAGCGACGAGCAGAAGGCCACCTTCCTGCCCAAGCTGATCTCCGGCGAGTGGACCGGCACCATGAACCTGACCGAGCCGCAGGCCGGCTCGGACCTGGCCGCCGTGCGTACGCGCGCGGAGCCGCAGGGCGATGGCACTTACAAGGTGTTCGGCACCAAGATCTTCATCACCTACGGTGAGCACGACATGGCGCAGAACATCGTCCATCTCGTGCTGGCGCGCACGCCCACGGCACCCGAGGGCGTCAAGGGCATCTCGCTGTTCATCGTGCCCAAGTTCCTGGTGGGTGAAGACGGCTCGCCGGGCGCGCGCAACGACGCGTACTGCGTGTCGATCGAGCACAAGCTGGGCATCAAGGCCAGCCCCACGGCGGTGCTGCAGTTCGGCGACCACGGCGGCGCCATCGGCACGCTGGTCGGCGAGGAAAACCGCGGCCTGGAATACATGTTCATCATGATGAACTCGGCGCGCTTCTCGGTCGGCATGCAAGGCATCGCCGTATCGGAGCGGGCCTACCAGCAGGCCGTGAATTTTGCCCGCGAGCGCGTGCAAAGCCGTCCGGTCGATGGCTCGGTGCGCGAGGCGGTGACCATCATCCATCACCCGGACGTGAAGCGCATGCTGATGACCATGCGCTCGCTGATCGAAGGCGCGCGCGCGGTAGCGTATGTGGCCGCGGCGGCGTGCGACACGGCGCACCAGCACGCCGACGAAGCGGTGCGCAAGCAAAGCCAGGCGTTCTACGAGTTCATGGTGCCCATCGTCAAGGGCTGGAGCACGGAGCTGTCGATCGATGTGACCAGCCTGGGCGTGCAGGTGCACGGCGGCATGGGTTTCATCGAGGAAACCGGCGCGGCCCAGCACTATCGCGATGCCCGCATCCTGCCGATCTACGAAGGCACGACCGCGATCCAGGCGAATGATCTCGTCGGCCGCAAGACGGTGCGCGACGGTGGTGCGGTGGCCCGGGCGATCTGTGCGCAGATCGCCGAGACCGAGGCCGCACTGGGCAAGCATGGTGGCGCGGCGTTCACCGCGGTGCAGGCGCAACTGGCCAAGGGGCGCGCGGCACTGGAGGCCGCGGTGGCGTTCGTCGTGGCCAACGCCAAGTCGGATCCCAATGCCGTGTTTGCCGGCAGCGTGCCTTACCTGAAGCTCTGCGGCATCGTGTTTTCGGGCTGGCAGCTCGGCCGCGCGATGCTGGCCGCGGATGCGAAGCGTAGCGAGGATCCGTCCTTCCACGACGCCAAGATTGCTACCGCGCATTTCTTCGCGGAGCACATCCTGTCGCAGGCATCGGGTTTGCGCGATGCCATCGTGGCGGGTGCGGTGCCGGTCAATGCGTTGAGCGAAACGCAGTTCTGAGCCTCCCGATCCCGGCAAGAAAAAGGCGGCCCCGCGGGGCCGCCTTTTTTATCGCGCGTTGGAACAGTGCGCGGGTCAGGCCGTCGCGTGACGCGGCGCGGCGTGCGTTCTCGCCGGCTTGAGATAGCGCATGACCGAGAGGTCGTCCGCGCGGATCGCCGGCGCGGTGCCGGACACCAGGTCCGACAGCAGCTTGCCCGAGCCGCAGGCCATGGTCCAGCCCAGCGTGCCGTGGCCGGTATTGAGCCACAGTCCCTTGAGCGGTGTGGGGCCGACGATGGGGGTGCCGTCCGGCGTCATCGGGCGCAGGCCGGTCCAGAAGCTGGCGCGGCTGACATCGCCCGCGCCCGGGAACAGGTCTGTGACCACATGCTCCAGCGTGCGGCGCTTGGCCGGGTCGAGCGAGCGGTCGTAGCCGACGATCTGTGCCATGCCGCCTACGCGGATGCGATCGTCGAAGCGCGTGATCGCCACCTTGAACGTTTCGTCGAGCACGGTGGAAACGGGGCTGCGGTCCGCATTGGTCATCGGCACCGTGAGCGAGAAGCCCTTGAGCGGATAGACCGGCAGGTTCGACAGGCCCGGCAGGACGTTCTTCACGAACGGCGTCGACCAGCTACCCAGCGCTACCACGACCAGGTCGGCCAAGACGGGCTGGCCGCCAACCATGGCGCCGGTAACGGCATCGCCCTTGGTCAGCAGCCCGTCGATGGAGCGGTTGTAGTGGAACTGCACGCCCAGGCCCTCGGCCATGGCGGCGAGTTGCCGGGTGAACAGCTGGCAGTCGCCGGTTTCATCGTTGGGTAGCCGCAGGCCGCCGCTCAGCTTGTGGCTGACGGCGGCCAGGGCCGGTTCGCTGGCGGCGAGTTCCTCGCGCGATAGCAACTGGTAGGGCACGCCGGCTTGTTCCAGCACGGCAATGTCCTTGGCGGCACCGTCGAGCTGCTCGGCGGTGCGGAAGAGTTGCAGCGTGCCTTGCTGGCGGCCTTCGTAGGCGATGCCGGTATCGGCGCGCAGGGCCCGGATGCAGTCGCGGCTGTACTCGGCCAGCCGCACCATGCGTTCCTTGTTGACGGCATAGCGCTCGGCGCTGCAGTTCATCAGCATCTGCCACATCCATTGGAGCTGGAACAGCGTGCCGTCCGGCTTGATGGAGAGCGGGGCGTGCTCCTGGAACATCCACTTGATGGCTTTGAGCGGCACGCCGGGCGCGGCCCAGGGCGATGCATAGCCCGGGGAGATCTGGCCGGCATTGGCAAAACTGGTCCCAAGCGCGGGCGCGGCCTCACGGTCGATCACGGTGACTTCGTGGCCGGCACGGGCCAGGTACCAGGCGCTGGTAACGCCAATTACGCCACTGCCAAGAACGAGAACGCGCATAGTCGGAAGCTCGCAACCAAGAAATAGAATGGATAAAGTATTTACATCTATACTATTGAAATATTGGTAGTCATAGTTGTCGTAATTTTCAGGGAAACAGGAAGAACTAATGAGAACAAGTCGTCAGCCCGTGCGCAGCCTGGACCGGCTGGATCGGAAGATCCTGGCCTTGCTCCAGGCGGACGGGCGCATGTCGATGAAGGAACTGGCGGAAGCGGTCGGCCTGACCATCACGCCATGCATCGAGCGGGTCAAGCGCATGGAGCGCGACGGCGTCATCATGGGCTATTACGCGCGCCTGAATCCCGCGCTGCTCGGCAGCGGCCTGCTGGTGTTTGTCGAGATCTCGCTGGGCAACAAGTCCGGCAATATGTTCGAGCAGTTTCGCCGCGAGGTGTCGCGCATCCCGGAGGTACTTGAGTGCCATCTGGTCTCGGGCGATTTCGACTACCTGATCAAGGCCCGCATCCGCGAGATTGGCGAGTATCGCCGCCTGCTGGGCGACATCCTGCTGCAGTTGCCGGGCGCCGCGCAGTCCAAGAGCTACGTGGTGATGGAAGAGATCAAGGAAACGCTGGCGATCGCGGTCGACGAGAAGACCCCGCACGCCTGAAGCCGCGCTGGCCCTGCTGTATCTGGCAACACGGCCTAGAACAGCGACATCTGCGGCGCGGCGCTCGCCCGGGAAAAATGCTCGGTGGTCAGGGGATGGCGCTCGGCATTAAGCCCGAAGCGCTGGCAGGCGAGCTTGAAGCGCTTGCGCAGCAGTTCGGCAAAGATGCCCGTGCCGGTCATGCGCGTGCCAAACCGGGAGTCGTAGGCCTGGCCCCCGCGCATTTGCGCGACCAGGCTCTCCACATGCCGGGCGCGCAGCGGATGGTAGGTGGCCAGCCACTCGGAGAACAGCTGCTCCACCTCGCGCGGCAGGCGCAGCAGGATATACGCCGCCGTTTTCGCCCCGGCCTTGGCTGCCGCCTCGAGGATGGACTCCATTTCCGGATCGGTCAGGCTCGGAATGACCGGCGCCACCATCACCCCCACCGGAATGCCGGCCTTGCTCAGGGCTGCGATGGCGGCCAGGCGGCGCGCCGGCGCGCTGGCGCGGGGCTCCAGCGTGCGGGCGATTTCATTCTTGAGCGACGTGACCGACATATGGACCCGGATCAGGTTCTTGGCCGCCATGCGCTGCAGGATGTCGATGTCGCGCGTGACCACGCCCGACTTGGTCGTGATGGCCACCGGATGGTTGAACCGCTCCAGCACTTCCAGGATGCCGCGCGTGATCTTGAGATCCCGCTCGATGGGCTGGTAAGGGTCGGTATTGGCTCCCAGCGCGATTACCGTCGGTACATAGTTGCGGTGAGCCAGCTCGGCCGCGAGCAGGGCGGCGGCGTTGTCTTTTGCGTACAGGCGGGTTTCGAAGTCGAGGCCCGGCGAAAGCCCCAGATAGGCATGGCTGGGCCGGGCATAGCAATAGATGCAGCCATGCTCGCATCCGCGGTACGGATTGATGGACGCGTCGAACGGCAGGTCTGGCGACTGGTTGCGCGAAATGATGCGCTTGGCCTTCTCCGTAAAGACAATGGTCTGGATCTGGGGTGTCTCTGGCTCATCGAAGGCTTGGGACTCATCGGCGACCCGCTCGCGGGTCCAGGCGTCGAACCGGCTGACATCGTTCGAGCGCGCCGCCCGGCCTTTCAGCGGGCTGGAGGAGGGAGGTCGGGTCGTCACGTCGGCGGTCCTGCGGCTACGGTTGGTACTGTATATTTATACAGTGTTTCGCGTAAACAGCCAAGGCGTGTTTTTACCGGGCCGAAGAGGCAGAGGAGGCTGAATAGGCGGAAGACCCTGCCTAGGGGCAGTCCCAGTAGGGTGGGGCGCCGAAGCGCGCGGCAAAGAAATCGATAAACGCGTGTGTCTTCGCGGGGACCTGGCGACGGCTGGGATAGACCGCCCAGATCGACACGGCCGGCAGCACCGGGTAATCGGGGAGCACGCTGACCAGCGCACCGCTGCGCAAGTGGGGGCCAACATCCCAGGTGGACTTGAGCGCCAGCCCCATGCCAGCCAGGATCGCATCCCGGATGACTTCGCCATTGTCCGTGCGCAGGTTGCCGGTGACCGCCACCGCGGTCTTGCCCAGCGCCGTGTCGAACTGCCAGGAGGCCTGGTCGCCCAGCACGATGCAATTGTGGTTGCGCAGGTCTTCCGGGTGCCGGGGCGTGCCGTGCGCGGCGAGATAGGCGGGCGAAGCGCAAACGGTGCGATGGCTCGGGGCCAGGGGGCGTGCTACCAGGGATGAGTCCGGCAACGCGCCCATGCGCAATGCCACGTCAACGCCGGCCTCGACCAGGCCGATCACCTGGTCGATCAGGCGCAGGTCCAGTGTCAGGCCGGGATAGGCAGCGAGGAAGGCGGGAATGGCCGGCGAGACGTGCTGGCGGCCGAAGGAGGCGGGCACTGTGACCCGCAGCTGCCCCTGGGGCGCTTGCGCGCCGTGGCCTACCGACTGCGCGGCCTGGTCGGCCGTGTCGAGCAATTGCGCGGCATGTTCGAGGAAGCGCTCGCCCTCGCCGGTCAGGGAGATGCGGCGCGTGGTCCGGTGCAGCAGCCGCGCGCCGAGTTGCTGCTCGAGTTGCGCCAGGCGGCTGCTGGCCGAGGAGGTGGACAGCCCGAGATCGCGCGCCGCGGCCGAGAGGTTGCCCAGCGACGCTGCGCGCACGAACACGGCGATGTCCAGCAGGTCGAAGTGCATCGGCGCTGGGGCGCGGGGCCTGGGGCTTACTGCGACAAGGCGCGCGCGGCTTCGACCTGGGATTCGAAGAAGGTCTGGAAACTGATGGCCAGGCCTGCCATCAACAGGCCCGTACCGATCAGCAGGGACAGGATGACCAGGATCACGACGGGCCAGCCCGAACGAGTCGGCGTGCCATGCGGGTTGAAGCGGGCATCCCATTTATCGTCGGGGCGCAGGCCATACACGATGGCCGCCAGGAACGCGCTGATTACCGACGTGCCGCCGGCAATGGCGAAGGTCCAGTTCAGGGCCGGCGAGCCGGCGCCCGTCTGCATCGACATGACGCCGATGACCCCGGCGAGTGCCGCCAGCAGGTGCGCCCAGGCAAATTTATCGCGCAAGCCACCTAGGTAGAAGCGATGCAGGCCCACGGTGCCGAACAGGAAGGCCAGTGCGACCGTGATCAGTTTGGATTTGCCCTGAAGCGGCTTGGGGGTAGCGGGGGCTGAAACTTGGGTGGCGGCAGGCATGGGGCGACAGCTAGGTTAATGGCCGGCAGGGGCGGCCGACGCAAACTCAGGTGAGTGCCAGTCAGGCTGGCGTCGGCGCTCATTGTACGCTGGCGGAAAACGCGAGCGAACGCCGGCCGAGCAAGGCAGGAGGCTATACGCGTCGGACGAGCAATACCCGCGAGAGTTCCTTTCGCGGCACATCGTCGAGGAGGGGGAAGCAAGGCGGAGCAGCGCTGATCGCCGCGGGCAGGGCAATCAGCCAGAAAGAAAAGTGGGGAGGGGGCCGGCGTGCCTAGCGGCCGCCGTCTCGTCCGCGCGCTTGCCAGCCCGGGCCCATGCCGGAGCTGCGCTGCTCGCCGCGCCCGTTGTCGCCTTGCATATTGCGATCGGGCTGCCGGTTGCGTTCATCGCCGCGTTCCTGGGGCGGCTGGGGGCGGCCATTCAGGCGGTCATCGGCGCGCGCGCGGGCTTCCATTCGTTCGATCTGGGCCCGCACATGGTCTTGCCGTTCAGCGCGTACGCTCGCCATCGCCCATGCGCCCTGGCCAGGCTGGCTTTGCGCATTGCTCACATTCCGGCCTTCGGGCCGGCTATGTTGCCAAAACGCGACCTGTGCATGGCTGACAGCAGTGAGGCCGAGCAAAGAAACGGCCAACAGGATGCCAGCCACCGAGTCGCGCAGGAGGGTGCGGGGGAGCATGCGGAATCCCAGTATCCTGTCGCGTGGTGAGGTTGTTCGAGATATGGGTTCATGGTACGCACGCGTCTTCGGCGCGCCTATGCTAAAGCCGTTACCGGTGTAACGGATTGTTTCGCTACTGTCCCGAGAGCCGCGCCGTATCCCGAGAGCGGCAAGGGTTCAGGGTGCGTAGCGGATGCGATATACCGCGCCCGCCATGTCGTCGCTGACCAGCAGTGAGCCGTCCGGGGCAACCTGGACATCGACGGGCCGGCCCCAGGGTTTGTCGCCCTGCAGCCAGCCTTGCGCGAACACCTCCTGGCGCACCGCCTGGCCGCGCTCGTTCAGCACCACCCGGACGATGCGGTAGCCGATCGGCTTGGTTCGGTTCCAGCTGCCGTGCTCGGCAATGAAAATGTTGTTGCGGTATTCGGCGGGGAATTGCGTGCCGGTATAGAAGCGCATGCCGAGCGCGGCGACGTGGGCGCCCAGCTTTGCCACCGGCGGCTCGAACTCGGAGCAGGCGCGCTGCTTGCCGAACTCCGGGTCGGCAACGCTGCCGGCGTGGCAGTACGGGTAGCCGAAGTGCTGGCCGGCCCGTGTCACCCGGTTGAGCTCGTCGTCGGGCACATCGTCCCCCAGCATGTCGCGCCCGTTGTCGGTGAACCAGAGCTGGCGGGTGGCCGGGTGCCAGTCGAAGCCCACCGAATTGCGCACCCCCTTGGCCACGACCTGCAAGTCGGTGCCGTCGGGCTTCATCTTCATGATGTTGGCGTAGCGGTTTTCGTCGGGTGCGCAGATATTGCAGGGGGCGCCGACCGGCACATAGAGATAGCCATCCGGGCCAAAGGCGATAAACTTCCATCCGTGATGCGTTTCGGAGGGGAAGCGATCGCTTACCACAACGGGCTTGGGCGGGTTGTCCAGGCGGGCATCGATGTCATCCAGCCGGACGATCCGCGAGGTCGAAGAGGCGTAAAGCGCCCCGTCGCGGAAGGCCAAGCCTACCGGCATGGTCAGGCCGGTGGCGACGGTCCTGATTTTCGGGGCGGGCGCCAGCGGGTTGCGGATTGCATACACCTTGCCTTCGCCGCGGGTGCCGACAAAGAGCGTGCCCCCCGGCGACAGGGTCATGCCACGTGCTTCCGGCACCTCCGCGCTCAGCAATTCGATGCGAAAGCCTGGCGGCAGCTGGATCTGCTCCAGCGGCAGGGCGGCGTTGGCATCGGGGCTGAGCCAGATCGCTGCCACGGACGCCGCGAAAGTGCTCGCGAGCAGGGTCCGGAAGCTGCGAATGTGAAGGTGAAAACGCATGGCGCGCTCTCCTGTCGGGGTTTTCACCACGATGCCTGTGGCCGGGTGTCGCGTCAATCGCTCTAAGTGTTTGTTTGGCCTCGGAATTTGGTCTATACTCTTGCGTTTCGTGTTCGAACATCAAGTTTTCTGAGGAATCAAACCCATGGTCGTAATCCGTCTGGCTCGCGGTGGCAGCAAGAAGCGCCCCTTCTTCAATATCGTCGCTGCTGACTCGCGTAATCGTCGCGATGGCCGTTTCATCGAGCGTATTGGTTTCTACAATCCCCTGGCTTCGGCAAGCGAAGAAGGCCTGCGTCTGGTGCAAGACCGCCTGACGTACTGGACCGGCGTTGGCGCCCAGCTGTCGCCGACGGTTGCCCGTCTGGTCAAGCAAAACGCCGCCAAGGCTGTAGCCTGATAGTTGTGACGCGCGTTTCGCGACGCGTGGCAAACGACACGTGACAGAACGCAAGCAAGGCGCCCCGGCGCGGCGGCCACTCAACGTGCCGCTCGAGCCCTCGGCCCGGCGCGAGGCCGGTGAGCAGGAAAAGCCCAGTCTCAATCGCGGCGCAACCGGGTTGCCGGCGGTGCTGGCGTATACCGATAAGCTGCCGGACGACCTGATCGAGGTCGGTTATGTCGGCGCGGCTTATGGAATACGGGGCTGGATCAAGGTCCAGCCGCATGCCGACGATGCGAGCGCGCTGTTGCACGCGCGCCGCTGGTGGCTGTTGAAGCCGCCGCCAACCGGCCTGGCTGGCGCGGCGGATGCCGTTGCCTCCGAGGCCTTGTGCGTGAAGATCGTGCAGTCCCGCGAGCACAGCGGTACCGTGGTGGCCCAGGCGAGCGGCGTGTCCGAGCGCAACCACTCGGAAGCGCTCAAGGGTCGCCGTGTCTGGATTCGTCGCGAGGATTTCCCCGCGCCGGATGAAAATGAATTCTACTGGGTCGATCTGATCGGCTGCGCCGTGTTCAATGAGCAGGGCGAGTCGCTGGGCGAAGTGTCCGGGCTGATCGACAACGGTGCGCACCAGATCCTGCAGGTGGCGCATGCCTTGCCCGATGGCAAGGCGGGTGAGCGCCTGATTCCCTTTGTCGACGCATTCCTGCGCTCGGTCGATATTTCGGCCCGGCGCGTGGTGGTGGACTGGGGCCTGGATTACTGAGCGGGCCCGAGCTGGTGAATGCGCGGGCGCTTGGCCGGCGATGGCCGGTGGGCGAGTGTTGGGCAAGTAAAGGGAGAGGCGGATGCAGTTCGATGTAATCACGCTGTTTCCCGAGATGTTCCGCGCGCTGACCGACTGGGGCATTACCAGCCGGGCGGCAAAGCAGCAGCGCTACACGCTGCGCACCTGGAATCCACGCGACTTCACCAGCGACAACTACCGTACCATCGACGATCGCCCCTATGGCGGCGGCCCTGGCATGGTGATGCTGGCCAAGCCGCTGGAAGATGCCATCGACGCGGCGTGTTCCGCCCAGCAGGCGGCGCAGGCTGAGCCGGTACGGCCGCACGTGGTGCTGATGTCGCCGCAAGGCGCGCCGCTGACACACCAAAAAGTGATGTCGCTGGCGCAACGCCCCGGCCTGGTGATGCTGTGTGGCCGCTATGAAGCGATCGACCAGCGCTTGATCGAGCGACGGGTCGATGAGGAAATCAGCCTCGGCGATTTCGTGCTGTCGGGCGGCGAGTTGCCGGCCATGGCCGTGATCGACGCGGTGGTCAGGCATTTGCCGGGTGTACTGGGCGACGCCCAGTCGGCTGTCCAGGACAGCTTCGTCAACGGGCTGCTGGATTGTCCGCACTACACGCGGCCGGAAGAATACGAAGGTGTGCGGGTGCCCGATATCTTGCTCGGGGGCCATCATGCCGAGATCGAGAAGTGGCGGCGCCAGCAGGCGCTGGCAAATACTGCGAAGAAGCGCCCCGATCTGATCGAGGCAGCGCGCAGTCAAGGGTTGCTAAGCCGGGTCGACGAGAAATTCCTGTCGGCATGGCTGGCGAAAGAAGGGCGGGAGCTCGCTCCCGCCAAGTGAAACCCCATCCTCTGCCGGGGCCCAGGCCGTGCCTGGGGCATACAACGTCGGCATGATGGACAAGGAGAAGAAACGATGAACATCATCGAGCTGATCGAGAAAGACGAAATCGCGCGTCTGACCGCGAACAAGACCATCCCCGCATTCGCACCCGGCGACACCGTGATCGTCAGCGTGAACGTGGTGGAAGGTAGCCGCAAGCGCGTCCAGGCTTATGAAGGCGTCGTGATTGCCAAGCGCAATCGTGGCCTGAATTCGTCCTTCATCGTGCGCAAGATTTCGTCGGGTGAAGGCGTGGAACGTACGTTCCAGCTGTACTCGCCGCTGATCGCCGCGATCGAAGTGAAGCGCCGTGGCGACGTCCGCCGCGCCAAGCTGTATTACCTGCGTCAGCGTTCGGGCAAGTCCGCGCGGATCAAGGAAAAGCTGGC
Source organism: Cupriavidus sp. CuC1 (assembly GCF_044627735.1). NCBI lineage: Bacteria > Pseudomonadati > Pseudomonadota > Betaproteobacteria > Burkholderiales > Burkholderiaceae > Cupriavidus > Cupriavidus sp. CuC1. The sequence continues at coordinate 126,006 of NZ_JBIUHC010000008.1, forward strand.
ATACAAGTCGGCACCGGCCAAGGCTGCTGCCAAGGCTGCTGCTCAGTAAGGCGCCAGTTGCCGCGATCGGCTTGCCGGTCGCAGCTGCGCAAAAAGGGCACCCTCGGGTGCCCTTTTTGCATCTCGGCGTGCCACGTTTGCCGCGTCGCAGCACAAACGTTTTGGCTGGCTTCTGTCATACTCGCAACGATTATGCGTCCTGCCTTTGATCCCGAATCCCTTCCCATCGTCGCCACCGATACCCGGCACCCCCCGCTGGCCGACGTGCGCCTGCAGCCGGAGTTCATCCGCCACCGGCTCCAGTCGCCGCCTGCCTGGGACCCCGAGCTGACCGATGAGTCGCGCGCCTATGACCGCAGCCTGAAGCTGCGCGATGCAGCCGTGCTGGTACCGTTGGTGGAGCGCGAGGATGGGCTGACCGTGCTGCTGACCGAGCGCAACGCCAACCTGAGCGCGCACGCGGGGCAGATCAGTTTCCCGGGTGGGCGGCACGAGGCGTTCGATATCGACCGGACTGCCACGGCGCTGCGCGAAACCGAGGAAGAGGTGGGGCTGGCGCGCGATTATGTGGAAGTGCTGGGTAGCTTGCCCGACTACATCACGGGCACCGGCTTCCATGTGAGCCCGGTGGTGGGCCTGGTCCGCGACGGTTTCACGCTGCGCCCCGACGCGCGCGAGGTTGCCGATGTGTTCGAGGTGCCGCTGGGTTTCCTGATGGACCCGTCGCATCACCAGCAGCGCCTGTTCCGCTGGGTGGACGGCGAGCGGCTGTTCTACGCCATGCCGTTTCCGCGCGAGGATGGCGGCCACCGGTTTATCTGGGGCGCCACTGCCGGCATGTTGCGCAACCTCTACCACTTGCTGGCAGCCTGAGGGCTGCCCTCGCGCTCAGGCGGCTGCAGCCGCCGGCTCGATGTCTTCCCCGATGCAGTGCGGGCAGCTCTTGCCCACCACGTAGTGCGGGCTTTGCTGTTCCTCGGCGGTGACCACGGCGCGGCAGGCAAAGCACTGCTTGGGGCCGGCCGGTTCCAGGCTGGGGTTCAGCGCGGTGCGGTAGTCAAAGACGAAGCAGTCGCCCTGATAGTGGCTGCCGCCGACTTCCTCGAAATACTTCAGGATGCCGCCCTCGAGCTGGTAGACGTGCTCGATGCCGGCTTCCTGCATGTGGATGGCGGCTTTCTCGCAGCGAATGCCGCCGGTGCAGAACGACACGATGGTCTTGCCTTCGAACTCCGCCTTGTGCGCGGCGATGGCCGGCGGGAAATCGCTGAACTTGGCGATGTCGTAGTCGACCGCCTGCTCGAACGTGCCGACCGCGACTTCAAAGGCATTGCGTGTATCCAGCATCACCACCGGGCGGCCGGCATCGTCGTGGCCCTGGTCCAGCCAGCGCTTGAGCGCGACCGGCTTGACTGCCGGCGCGCGGCCCGCCTCGGGGCGGATCAGCGGCATCTTCATGGTGATGATTTCTTTCTTCTCGCGCACCAGCATGCGTTTGAAGGGCTGGTTCTCCGACAGGCTTTCCTTGGGCTCGATATCGGCAAAGCGCGGGTCGGCGTGCAGCCAGCCGACGAAGCCGTCGATGGCCTCGCGCACGCCGGCCAGGAACAGGTTGATGCCTTCCGGCGCGAGCAGGATCGTGCCCTTGAGCCCGTGTGCTTCGCAGCGCGCGCGCATTTCCGGGCGCAAGACCGGGATGTCGTCCAGCGAGACGAATTTGTAAGCGGAGATGTTTACGATCTGCATAGGTGGCGCGCAACGGGCCCGCGCCGTATGAGTGCGCGGTAACTGCCTGATTGGAAAGGCGAAATTATAGCGCCTTGCAGGCCTCGTGCCGGGCTTTTCCGAGCGCTCGGCTCGGTCTTGCCATCGGGTGCGTGGCGCAAAGAAGGCAGGCGAGGGCATGCCGAGCCGGTACAATTACGGCCATGTCTGCACCTCGCTTCGTTCATCTCCGTCTCCATTCCGAATACTCCGTCGTCGACGGCATCGTGCGCCTGGACGATGCCGTCAAGGCTGCGGCCGCCGATGGCATGGGCGCGCTCGCCCTGACCGACCTGGCCAATGCCTTCGGCCTGATCCGCTTCTACAAGGAAGCGCGCGGCGGTGGCGTCAAGCCCGTGGTCGGCGCCGACGTCTGGCTCACCAACGCCGACGATCGCGACAAGCCGGCGCGGCTGCTGCTGCTGGTCCAGGACCGGATTGGCTATCTCAACCTCTGCGTGCTGCTGTCGCGCGCATGGCTTTCCAACCAGTACCGCGGCCGCGCCGAGATCGACCCGGCCTGGTTCGACGAAACCGGCGAAGAGGGCCAGCCGCTGGCTACCGGCCTGATTGCGCTGTCCGGCGCCATGGGCGGCGACATCGGCATGGCGCTGGCCAACGGCAACGATGCGGCTGCGGCGCAGGCTGCCGCGCATTGGGCCAAGGTGTTCCCGCAGCGTTTCTACATCGAGTTGCAGCGCGCCGGCCTGCCTGGCACCGATGCTTATGTGCAGCAGGCGGTGCAGCTGGCGGCCAGGATGCGCCTGCCGGTGGTGGCAACGCATCCGGTGCAGTTCATGACGCCCGACGATTTCACCGCGCACGAGGCTCGCACCTGCATCGCCGAAGGGGAGTTGCTGGCCAACCCCCGCCGCGTGCGGCGCTTCACCACCGACCAGTATTTCAAGACCCAGGACGAGATGTGCGCGCTGTTCGCCGACATCCCGTCCGCGCTGGAAAACGCGGTGCAGATCGCGCGCCGCTGCAATCTCACGCTGGAGCTGGGCAAGCCGCGCCTGCCGCTGTTTCCCACGCCCGACGGCATGTCGCTCGACGACTACCTCGTGCACCTGGCCAAGGAAGGCCTGGAAAAGCGCATGGCGGTACTGTTCCCCGACGAAGCCGTGCGCGAGGCCAAGCGCCCCGAGTACTACGCGCGGCTGGAGTTCGAGACCGGCACCATCATCAAGATGGGCTTCCCCGGCTACTTCCTGATCGTGGCGGACTTTATCAACTGGGCCAAGAACAACGGCGTGCCGGTTGGCCCGGGACGGGGCTCCGGCGCCGGTTCGCTGGTGGCCTATGCGCTCGGCATTACCGATCTGGATCCGCTCAAGTACGCGCTGCTGTTCGAGCGGTTCCTGAATCCGGAACGGGTTTCGATGCCCGACTTCGACATCGACTTCTGCCAGCAGGGTCGCGATCGCGTGATCACGTACGTGAAGGAGAAGTACGGCCACGCCGCGGTATCGCAGATCGCCACCTTCGGCACCATGGCCGCCAAGGCGGCGGTGCGCGACGTGGGCCGCGTGCTGGACCTGGGCTACGGCTTTGTCGACGGCATCGCCAAGCTGATCCCCTTCAAGCCGGGCAAGCTCGTCACCATCGAGGAAGCCAAGAAGGAAGAGCCGCTGCTGACCGAGCGCGAGAAGAATGAAGAAGAAGTGCGCCAGTTGCTGGAGCTGGCGCAGCGCGTGGAAGGCATGACGCGTAACGTCGGCATGCACGCCGGTGGCGTGCTGATCGCCCCGGGCAAGCTGACGGACTTCTGCCCGCTCTATACGCAGGGCGCGCAGAACGACGGCATGAGCGGTGTGGTCAGCCAGTACGACAAGGACGACGTGGAAGCGGCCGGCCTGGTCAAGTTCGACTTCTTGGGCCTGACCACGCTGACCATCCTGGACTGGGCCGAGCGCTATATCCGCCGGCTCGACCCGTCCATGGCGGACTGGAACTGCAGCCACATCCCGCTCGACGACAGCAAGGCATTCGACATCCTCAAGACGGCCAACACTGTCGCGGTGTTCCAGCTGGAAAGCCGCGGCATGCAGGGCATGCTGAAGGACGCCAAGCCTGACCGCTTCGAGGACATCATCGCGCTGGTGGCGCTCTACCGCCCGGGCCCGATGGACCTGATCCCCAGCTTCTGCGCCCGTAAGCACGGCCGCGAGAAGGTGGAGTACCCGGACCCGCGCGTCGAGCCGGTGCTCAAGGAGACCTACGGCATCATGGTCTACCAGGAGCAGGTGATGCAGATGGCGCAGATCATCGGCGGCTACTCGCTGGGCGGCGCCGACTTGCTGCGCCGCGCCATGGGCAAGAAGAAGGCCGAGGAAATGGCCCAGCACCGCGAGCTGTTCCGCGAGGGTGCGGCCAAGAACGGCCTGACCGCCGAGAAGGCGGACGATACCTTCGACCTGATGGAAAAGTTCGCGGGCTACGGCTTCAACAAGTCGCACGCGGCCGCTTACGCTTTGCTGGCCTACTACACGGCCTGGCTCAAGGCGCACCATCCGGCCGCGTTCATGGCAGCGAATATGTCGCTCGCCATGGACGATACCGACAAGGTCAAGATCCTTTTTGATGACTGCAAGCTCAACAAGCTCCAGGTGCTGCCGCCTGACGTCAACGCCAGCGAATACCGCTTCGCGCCGACCGATGCCAAGACCATCCGCTACGGCCTTGGCGGCATCAAGGGTTCGGGGCAGGGCGCCATCGAGGACATCCTGCGTGCCCGCGAGGAAAAGCCCTTTGCCGACCTGTTCGATTTCTGCGAGCGCGTCGACCGCCGCCAGGTCAACCGCCGCACCATCGAGGCGCTGATCCGCGCCGGCGCCTTCGACAGCCTCAACGACAATCGCGGCCAGTTGCTGGCCTCGGTGTCGCGCGCCATGGAAGCCGCCGAGCAGAAGGCCGAATCGGCCAACCAGGTGTCGCTGTTCGACCTGATGGCCGACGCTGGCGAATCGCACCGCCCCGAGCTGGTCGACGAGCCGGCCTGGGCGCCCAAGCGCATGCTGCAGGAAGAAAAGCAGGCGCTGGGCTATTATTTCTCCGGCCACCTGTTCGACGCCTATCGCGACGAAGTCGGCCACTTCCTCAAGGGCACGCTGGCCGGCCTGGAAAAGGAAGTGCAGGGCAACGGCGGCGGCTACGGCCGCGACGTGCGCGGCAAGGTCATCGCCGGTGTCATCACCGGCATGCGCACCCAGATGACGCAGCGCGGCAAGATGCTGATCGTCTTGCTCGACGACGGCACCGGGCAGGTCGAGATGACGGTGTTCAACGAATTGTTCGATGCCAACCGCCATATGTTCCGCGAGGACGAGATGGTCATCGTGCAGGGCAATGCCCGCCACGACACCTTTACCGGTGGCGTGCGCTTCACCGCCGAATCGGTGATGGACCTGGTGGCGGCGCGCGCCAAGTACGCCGAGGCGGTAGGCCTGGCGTTCAACGGCAATGCCTCCACCGAACTGCTGCGCGAGTTGCTTACGCCCTACCTGGCGAACGTGGCCAATACGCCCGGCGTGCCGGTGCGCGTGAGCTACGCCACCACCGGCGCGCGCTGCGAGGCGGAGCTGGGCCGGCAGTGGCTGGTCACGCCATCCGACGATGCCCTGGCAAGCTTCCGCACGGCCCTGTCTGGCGAGAATGTCCGCATGCTGTACGGCTGACCCGGGCTTGCCGGCGGGGCGGCAACGGCATAGCGCCGCCCTGGCCGGCTTTGCTGCCGTCCATCTTCGTCTTTCCATGGATCACACAAGCCCCGCATGGCCAAGCAACGCATCCTCTTCCACCTGACCCACTTCCTGCGCGGCGGCATCGAGACCTCGCTGGTATCGCTGCTGGCCTCGCTGGATCGAGAGCGCTTCGAGATCGGCCTGACGCTGACCTATCCGACCGAGGCGCTGGAGACGCATTTCCGCGCGATGTTGCCGCCGGACGTCAAGATCCATGTCCTCGCGCCGGAGGCCTGGCTCTCGCGCTGCCGGCAACTGAAAAAAGCCGGCAGGCTGGGCCCGCTGGGCAAGATCTATGAAGAAGTGCTGTTGCCACCGCTGCGCAAGCCGCTGGTCAACCGGCGCTTTCGCGGCATCGCACGGGACTATGACCTGGTTATCGACTACGACATGTCGCTCTCGCGGCTGACCGGCCGCCTGCCGGTGCCGATGATCGGCTACCAGCATTTCAGCGTGGCCCACCTGGAGCGCGAGAACCGTCGCAAGCTGCGCAAGCTGAGGCGCCAGTGCCGCGAGCACTATGACCGCATCGTGGTGCTCAACGACAGCATGCTGGCCGACGCGCGGGCGCTGATTCCCGAGGCCGCCGACAAATTCATCCGCCTGTACAACGCCACCGACCTCGATCGCATTCGCGCGCTCGGCAAGGCGCCTTTCACCCCGCTGGCTTATCCCTACATCGTTTCGGTGGGGCGGCTGGAGGAAAGCCAGAAGGATTTCACCACGCTGCTGCGGGCCTACGCGGCGCTGGTCAGGGGCACGGGCTTGTGCGAGCGGCTGGTGCTGGTGGGTGACGGCGCTTCGCGCGGCCGGCTCGAAGCGCTCGCGCGCGAGCTCGGCATCAGCGAGCGCGTCAGCTTTGCCGGCTTCCAGGCCAATCCCTATGCGTGGATCCACCATGCTCGGCTGATGGCGTTCAGCTCCAAGATGGAGGGGCTGCCCAATGTGCTGCTCGAAGGCATGGCGCTGGGCCAGTTGGTGGTGAGCACCGATTGCCCGGTGGGCCCGCGCGAGATCCTGGCCGAGGGCAAGGCCGGCCTGCTGACGCCGGTTGGCGATGTGCCGGCGCTGGCGGAGGCGATCCGCCTCGGGCTCGAGGACGCGCCGCTGCGCGCCCGCCTGCTGGCCTATGCGGCGGTCCACATCGAGCAGATGGGCTTCGGCCCCACCTCGGCGGCCTTCAGCGCTTGTGTCGAGGAGCTGCTGGGTGCACCTCAGGCAGGGGCGGCAGCCCCTACCGTGGCGGCACCTGCTGCTCGCTCGTCTGCTGCAGGTACCACAGCTTGATGTATTTGTAATAGCTGGCCTGGCCATTCATCAGCGCCACGCCGAGCCCCTGCGCGCCGTCCAGGAAGCCGCGGCGCAGCAGGTAGGTGCGCAGGAATGCCCAGGCGCCATGCAGCACGGCGCTGGCGGGCGACGCCGTCTTGCCGCGGGCAAATCCCTGCTGGGCGCCCAGGCTGGAGTATTTGTCGATCTTTTGCAGCACCTGCGAGAAATCGTCATAGGTGTAATGCAGCAGCGGCGAATTGAGCCTGCCGACCGGCGCATCGGCTACCACGCGCTCGTGCACGAGATCGTCGGTGAAGCGGGCGCGGCCACGGCGGAACAGCCGTGTGACGTAGTCGGGGTACCAGCCGCCGTGGCGGATGAAGCGGCCGCAAAAGCGCGACAGCCGAGGCACCTCGTACGCATCGGACTGGCCGGATGCCACCGCGGCGAGAATCTCGTCGCGCAGCTCGGGGGTGACCCGTTCGTCGGCGTCGATGGAGAAGATCCAGTCGCCGTCGGCCTTCGATACCGCCAGGTTTTTCTGGGCGCCGAAGCCGGGCCAGTGCTCGGTTTCGAAGACCTCCGCACCCAGGCTTCGGGCCAGCTCGACCGTGCCGTCCCGGCTACCTGAATCCACTATAATCGCGCGGTCGCACCAGGACACGCTTTCCAGGCACTCCCGGATGTTATGTGCCTCGTTTTTTGTAATTAGTACGACTGAGATTCTCATAGAGCTTGTTTATGATGTTCCGTGCCGGAAAAGTGACCGCTTTTACCAATGCGCTAGTTCTGGCATTCCCAATCCTGCTACTGTGCGTGCCGAAGGGCGCCGGCATTTTCCTGGGCGCCATCTTGCTGCTGGCGTTGATTGTCCATCGCGGCATGGGGCCCACGTTATCGCAGTATCGCGCCACGCTGTGCCCCATCGGGCTCGCTATTCTAGCTTTGGTGCTTGTCTTCCTGGGTTCCAAGCTCTATTTTCACGTCCCCTGGAACGTGATGGATAACCCTTCACGCATCCTCCTTTTGTTGGTGACATGCCTGGTTATCCTCAAAATCGCGCCAGACCCGCAGCGGATCTGGCGTGGTATTACGATCGCTTTGGCGATGAGCCTAGTGGTTGTCCTGTTCCAGTACTGGGTCCTCAACGATCCACGGCCGTCGGCCTGGACCCAGGCCATTGCGTTCGGGAACATGGTTGCCGCATTGGGGCTGATTGGCTTCGTGCGGCCTGGGACCAGCCGCAAGTCGCATCTGGTTGCCTGGCTAGACCTGGCTCTCGCGGGTTCGGTGCTGATTGTGAATGGCACGCGCGGCGCTTGGCTGGCATTGTTTATCACGATGATCCGCTGCTCTTTGTTCGCTACCCGAGCATGAGGCCGGCGAAGTTCTTTGGCGCCGTGGTGCTCATCGCTGCCTTGGCTGCGGGATTCTATCTGGTGCCTGGCAGCCCCGTCGCGCAGCGGGTCGACCTTGTGCGGGGACAATGGGAGCAGTTCCAGCACGGGAATACCGAAACGTCGGTGGGTGCACGGTTGAAGCTCTGGCAAATGGCGCTGGAATCGATCCACTTGCATCCATGGCTTGGCGTCGGGGTCGGACAGTTCGCGCGTATCCCTCAATCTTCCATCTTCTGCAAGGAGCATGGGTCGTCTGACGTTTGCACCCTTGAGCACGCGCACAATGATGTCCTCGAGGCCGCAGCGACAATGGGCATGCCGGGCATGCTGGCATTGCTGGGCTTGTTTCTGGTCCCTGGTGTCCTGTTCTGGCGGTTGCTAGGCGTATGCAGGCGCAACGCCAATCCCCTTGGCGTCAGCTTGTGCGCTTCCGGCATCGGCGTCGTCATGGCCAGCCTGATCAGCGGCCTGACCCAGGTGACGATGGCGCACCAGGCAAATATCGTTTTTTATGCCGGCGTGATCGGGCTGTTGCTCGGGCTGGCCGCGGTACAAGCAAAGTATCCCCGCGCCGACGGGGTGGAGAAAACGTGAAAGTCCAAGAACAAAATGCGCCCCCCGCACAGGAAGCCGACACCCTGAAGCGAGTCTGGTCCTACCTGCGCCCGGAAATGCGCGTCTTCATCGTCGCCATCATCGCGATGGCGGCTGTGGCGGGCGCCGAAGGGATCATGCCCAAGGTCGTCAACGACCTGCTCGACAACGGTTTCGGCGGGGCCTATGCCGGCAAGCTTTGGCACGTGCCGGCCCTGCTGATCGGCGTGGCACTGGTACGCGGGGTGGCGCAGTTCGCTTCCGGCTACCTGCTCGCCCTGATCTCCAACCGGGTGCTGCTGAAGATGCGCATGCAGATGTTCCAGCGCATGCTGCATGCGCCCGCGCTGTTCTACCATCGCAACACCGCGGCGTCGCTGATCAATGCGGTGATCTTCGAAGTCAACCAGGTCATGCAGATCCTGACTGGCGTGCTGATCACCCTGGTGCGCGACTCGCTCACCGTGCTGGCGCTGCTCGTCTACCTGTTCTATACCAACTGGAGCCTGACGCTGGTGGTGGCGGTGATCCTGCCGGTCATCGGTTTTGTCATGGCCAAGGTCAATCGCCGCCTGCGCCGCCTCAATCGCGATCACCAGGCGCTGACCAACACCGCGGCCTACGTGGTCGAGGAAGCCGCCGGTGGCTACAAGGTGGTCAAGCTGCATGGCGGCGAGGCGTATGAGACGTCGCGTTTCGCGGCCATGGCCGAGCGCCTGCGTGGCTATTCCATGCGCATGGCAGTGGCGGGCGGGCTGAACCAGCCCGTCACGGCATTCCTGGCGGCGCTGGCGTTGTCTGTCATCCTCACCATCGCGATGATCCAGTCGCAGTCCAACCACACGACGGTGGGCAGCTTCACCGGCTTTGTGATGGCGATGCTGCTGCTGGTCTCGCCGCTCAAGCACCTGACCGACCTGAACCAGCCGCTGCAGCGCGGCCTGACTGCGGCCGAGATGATCTTCGGCCTGATCGACGAGCCGGTCGAGCCGCAAGACGGCGGCCTGCCGCTCGAGCGCGCGCGTGGCGAACTGGTGTTCGAGAAGGTGGGCTTCCGCTACGGCGAGGCCGCCCGCCCGGCGCTGGACAACATCAACTTCAACGTCAGCGCCGGTGAAGTGGTGGCGCTGGTGGGGCCGTCGGGCAGCGGCAAGACCACGCTGGTCAACCTGGTGCCGCGCTTCTTCGACCCAACCGAGGGTCGCATCCTGCTGGACGGCAGGACCATCGACGCGTTCTCGCTGCAGGACCTGCGCCGCCAGATCGCCTTTGTCAGCCAGGACGTGGTGCTGTTCAACGACACGGTTGCCGCCAACGTGGCCTATGGCGTGCATCCGGCGACGCAGATCGACATGGCGCGTGTCGAGCGCGCGCTGGCCGCCGCTTACCTGACCGATGTAATCAAGGGCCTGCCGCAAGGTCTCGAGACCAATATCGGCGACAACGGCATGAAGCTGTCCGGCGGCCAGCGCCAGCGCATGGCGATTGCGCGCGCGCTGTACAAGGACGCGCCGATCCTGATCCTCGACGAAGCCACCTCGGCGCTCGACTCGGAATCCGAGCGCCAGGTGCAAGCCGCGCTGGAGGCCCTGATGGTCGGCCGGACCACGCTGGTCATCGCGCACCGCCTGTCGACCATCGAGAACGCCGATCGCATCGTGGTGCTCGACCACGGGCGGGTAGCGGAGCACGGCAGCCACGCCGAGCTGCTCTCGTCCGAGGGGCTCTACGCCGGGCTGCACAAGATCCAGTTCGCCACCCAGTAAGCCGGCGCAGCCAGCTGAATTCCCGCTGCCCGCGGCAGCCAGCGCGGGCGGTTCATGCGCAGTGCATCGAGGGGGACACCCCCGAAGGAGACCACCATGACCGCATCGCCACCCCCGCTGAGCCGTTACCCGGTTCCCGCCATCGCGGACCTGCCCGAGGACATCCGGGCTCGCATCCTGGAAGTCCAGGACAAGGCGGGCTTCGTGCCGAACGTGTTCCTGACGCTGGCCCACCGGCCGGATGAGTTCCGCGCCTTCTTCGCCTACCACGATGCGCTGATGCTCAAGGAAGGCGGCCGTAACTGCTCAATAAGTCGGGGCGAGCGGGGGCGTGGTGCTCGTGAGAGAAGCGATACGCTGTTCGATGAGATGGGG